>CAIPGJ010000305.1 GCA_903864555.1 uncultured Pseudomonadota bacterium
CCGAGTGCCATATTCATCAGATTCTCCTGCTGCTGCCGGAACGGTGGCCAGGTCACTCCTTGTATGGCCATGAAGCCGCATGCCCAAGCTTCGCAGATGCCACAGTCCCGATCAAGGCCTGCCGTTCAGCAGATACCGCCCGGCTTCAGCCGCGGCTGCGCTTGACCACCTTGGCTCGCAGGTCGTGCTTGTCGGCGCCAGTCACCTTCACCTGGGCAAACTCTCCGACGCGCAAGGCCTTGCCATCCTCCACCACCACAACACCGTCGATCTCGGGGGCATCGGCGCTGGACCGTGCAATAGCCAGTCCGTCTTCGGTGATTTCATCCACCAGAACCGTGATGGTCTTGCCCACCCTGGCTTTGAGGCGTTTGGCACTGATGGATTCCTGGAGCAGCATCAGTCGCCCCTGGCGCTCTTCCCGAACTTCATCAGGCACCGGGTCGGGCAGATCGTTTGCGAGCGCACCCTCGACCGGAGAATAGGCAAAGCAGCCAACCCGGTCCAGTTCCGCCTCCTTGAGAAAATCGAGCAGTTCCTGGAACTCCGCCTCGGTTTCCCCGGGAAATCCGGCAATGAAAGTGCTGCGTATGGTCAGGTCCGGGCAGATGGACCGCCAGGCCCGTATGCGCTCGAGGTTGACCTCCGCATGCGCGGGACGCTTCATGAGCTTGAGGATGCGCCGGTTGGCGTGCTGGAAGGGCACATCAAGGTAAGGCAGTATCCTTCCCTCCGCCATCAGTGGAATGACCTCATCCACATGCGGGTAGGGATAGACATAATGCAAGCGTACCCAGACCCGGTCGGGCCCCTCCGTGCCGCCCAGCTCACCCAATGCGGTAGCCAGTTCCTTCATGCGAGTCTTGAGCGGCTTGCCGCCCCAGAAACCCGTGCGATAGCGGGTATCCACGCCATAGGCGCTGGTGTCCTGGGAGATCACCAGCAACTCGCGCACGCCCGCCTTGACGAGATTTTCCGCCTCCTGCATCACCTCCCCGACCGGTCGTGACACCAGATCGCCACGCATTGAGGGAATGATGCAGAAGGTGCAGCGATGATTGCAGCCCTCGGATATCTTCAGGTAAGCATAATGGCGGGGCGTCAGCTTGATGCCCTGCGGCGGCACCAGACTGGTGAAGGGATTGTTCGTTTCGGCCAGCGGCTGGGGCAGGTGCTCATGCACTGCGGACATGACTTCCTCGACCGCATGCGGGCCGGTCACAGCCAGCACCTTCGGATGCGCCTGCCGGACGATGTCCACCTTGGCACCCAGGCATCCCGTGACGATCACCTTGCCATTCTGGGCCAGCGCCTCGCCTATGGCGTCCAGCGACTCCTCCACCGCGGAATCGATGAAACCACAGGTATTGACCACGACCAGATCGGCCCCTTGATAGCTGGGCGAGATGGCATAGCCTTCGATTCGGAGCTGGGTGAGGATGCGTTCGGAGTCAACCAGCGCCTTGGGACAACCCAGGGAGACGAATCCGACTTTTGGGGATGCTGACATGAAGCCTGCCGCGGAGGGGAAGGCTGAGATTATAGGCCAGCCAACCCGTAATTCCGCGACGCCTTAGAGTGCCTGACAATGCGAGGGAACACATCCCCTCGCGCTCCCCTAAGTCAGTGCGCCTAACGGCAATTCTGTCAGGCGCTCTTACTTCTTGTCTTCGGTTGCTTTGTCACCAGGTGGCTGGACAGCGGAACCGCCCGCCGGGGGGACGGGGAAGCCGGGAAACGGAAAGCCGCCAAACATGTTGCGCGTCTGGCTCTGCAACTGCTCCTGCATCTGGGTGAACATGTTGTGACTCTGGTCCATGTAGGCTGAGACCACGCTTTGCATGGCCGGCCCCTGGAAGGAGAGGAACTGTTTCCACATGTCCTGGTTTGCGGGTGCGTTCGCTCCGTACATCGACTGCGACTGGTCCTGCAGGCGCTTCTGCACTTCGTTGAAAAGCTGGATATTGCTTTCCAGGTATGAACCGACCATTCCCTGCATGGCACTGCCATAGAAGCGGATGAACTGTGACAGCACATCCGAGGAGAACATCGGAGCGCCACCCGCCTCCTCATCGAGAATGATCTGCAACAGGATGCTGCGGGTCAGGTCCTCCCCCGACTTGGCATCCAGGACCTGGAAGACCTCCTGCTTGAGCACCAGCTCCTTCACGTCTGCAAGCGTGATGTAGCTGCTGGTCTTGGTGTCGTAAAGACGCCGGTTGGGGTACTTCTTGATCAGGCGAACGATTTCTGACATGGAGCCGCCATTTGAAGTCTCGAAGTTTTTCGGGCCTCCGGCCAGGGTCGAACACCATGGACCGGGGCTACTGCGAGGCACCATACACCAAAACAAGGCGGGTTGGCGAGCCCGGAAGAACGGGCCAGCCAGCCGCGAAGTCCTACTGCATGTGCTGCCCGCCATTGATGGCGATATTCGCACCGTTGACGAATGCCGCCTCCTCGGAGCACAGGTAAATGATCAGGCCGGCAACCTCTTCGGGCTTGCCGAGGCGGCCATTGGGTATCTGCGGAACGATCTTGGTATCCAGGATGTCCTTCGGGATGGCGGTGACCATCTTGGTACCGATGTAGCCGGGGGAGATGGTGTTGACCGTGACCCCCTTGCGCGCGACCTCGAGCGACAGCGACTTGGTGAACCCGTGCATGCCGGCCTTGGCTGCAGCGTAATTGGTCTGCCCGAAGGCGCCCTTCGATCCGTTCACCGACGACACATTGATGATGCGCCCCCATCCACGCTCGACCATGCCATCACAGACCTGTTTGGTCATGTTGAATACCGAATCGAGGTTGGTGCGCATGACAGCATCCCAGTCGGCCTTGGTCATCTTGCGAAATGTCATGTCGCGCGTGATCCCGGCATTGTTGACGAGGATGTCCACCGGCCCTAGATCGACGACCACCTTGTCCATGCACTGGGTGCAGGAATCGAAATCCGAAACATCCACGCAGTAGGCGTGAAAGTTGTAACCGCGTCGTTTCATGTCCGCCAACCACTTGTCGGCGCCCTGGTTCGAGGGTGAATAAGTGACTGCCACCCGATAACCCGCATCGGCCATCTTTGCGCTGATGGTTTCCCCCAGGCCGCCCATGCCACCCGTGATTACTGCCAGTCTGCTGTTCATGATGTTCCCCGTGACTTGAATTGATCTAAGCCATGTACAGGCCACCGTTGATGGTGATGTTGGCGCCTGTAATGTATGCCGATTCCTCCGAAACCAGGTAGTTCACCAGGCCGGCAATCTCCTCCGGTCGGGCCAGCCTGCCCATGGGTATCTCCCGTGTAACCTGCTCCAGAACATGCGGCGGCATCGCCTTGACCATATCGGTCGCCACATATCCGGGAGAGACCGTGTTTACCGTAACGCCCTTGGCCACAAGTTCCTGCGCCAGGGCCTTGGAAAATCCATGCATGCCCGCCTTGGCTGCCGAATAGTTGGTCTGGCCGAACTGCCCGCGAAGCGCATTGACCGAGGAGATATTGATGATGCGCCCCCAGCCGCGGCTACCCATGCCCTCCACCACCTGGCGACTGACATTGAAAACCGAATTCAGGTTGGTATTGATCACAGCCATCCAGTCTTCCGCGCTCATGCGCCGGAGCAGGCCATCGCGCGTGATTCCGGCATTGTTGACCAGCACATCGACTTCACCAAGACTGGTTCGCACGGCGGCGATCATGTCCACGCAGGACTGGAACTCATCCACATTGCCTTCGGCTGCATGCATGTCGAAACCTTCCCCCCGCATCGCCGCCAGCCACTCCTCGCGCTTCGGATAATCCCTCGGACATCCCGCCGCCACCCGCAGCCCCGATTGAGCCAGTCTCCTGCAGATCGCCGTGCCGATTCCACCCATACCCCCGGTCACAAGAGCCACTCGTCCCGCCAGTGTCATTGCTTATCCGTTCACGCTGGTTACCGTTCGCCACCGGTAACGGTGGCGCCCCCTTCCCGCCTGACTTCAGCGCTCCACTGCCAGTGCCACACCCATGCCGCCGCCTATGCACAGCGATGCGAGGCCGCGCCTGGCGTCACGCCGCTGCATTTCATGCAACAGCGTCACCAGTACCCTGCACCCGGAGGCGCCTATAGGGTGGCCCAGCGCAATGGCGCCGCCGTTGACATTGATACGCCCGGTATCCCAGCCCATCTGCTTGTTGACGGCGATCGCCTGGGCAGCAAAGGCCTCATTGATTTCCATGAGGTCCAGGTCCGAGTGCTTCCAGCCAGCCCGCGCCAGGCAGCGCTGGGAGGCAGGGACCGGGCCCATGCCCATGATCTTGGGATCCAGTCCGGCCGACGCGTAGGCTTTGACCTTCGCCAGCGGCTTCAATCCCAGTTCTTCGGCCTTGGCTGCCGACATCATGATGACCGCGGCAGCGCCGTCGTTGATCCCGGATGCATTGCCGGCGGTGACTGTGCCCGCCTTGTCGAAGGCAGCCCGCAATCCCGACAGCGTTTCGGCAGTGGTGCCGTGCTTGGGGTACTCATCCATATCAAAAACTTTCGGCGGCCCTTTGCGCTGGGGAATCTCCAGCGGCAGGATTTCATTTTGGAAGCGCCCGGCTTTCTGCGCAGCCTCGGCCTTCTGCTGGCTGGCCGCCGCAAACTCGTCCTGTTCGGTCCGGGATATCTGGAACTGCCGAGCGACGTTCTCCGCCGTTACACCCATGTGGTAGTTGTTGAAAATGTCCCAAAGGCCATCGACAACCATTGAATCCACCAGCTTGGCATCGCCCATGCGAAAACCATCCCTGAAATTGGGCAACACATGGGGTGCCAGGCTCATGCTCTCCTGCCCCCCGGCAATGATGATTTCCGCATCACCACACTGGATGGCCTGGGCCGCGAGGTGGGTCGCCTTGAGCCCGGAGCCGCAGACCTTGTTGATGGTCATGGCCGGCACCCTGTCGGGCAGACCGGCCTTGAGGGCTGCCTGACGGGCGCCGTTCTGCCCGGTGCCTGCAGCAAGCACCTGGCCCATGATCACTTCAGACACCTGCTCGCCCTTGAGGCCGGTCTTCGCCATCAGGCTGCGGATCACGTGCGCGCCCAGGTCCGCTGCCGACACATGGGCCAGGGCCCCGCCAAATTTACCGATGGCCGTCCGGCCGGCGGCAACGATCACGACATCCGTCATGTACTTCTCCTTTTCATGCGGCCAGCCGGCTTCCCGGAGCGGAAAGCTGTCAGGCCGCCTGTTCCTTTACATACAAGCCAGGTGCCGGCTCCATCGCCTTGTGCCCCCCGCCACCCAGTTGCTTCTTCGCCTTGACCTTGCGCCCGCCATGCGTGGCAAGCCAGTTGATCCAGTCGGTCCACCAGCTACCAGGATGCTCCACGGCCTGCCTGAGCCACGCCGTGGGATCGGCAGGCAGGGCCTCCCCGGTCCAATAGCTGCGTCGATTCCTGGAGGCCGGATTGATGATGCCAGCGATGTGTCCGCTCGCACCCAGCACGAATCGCATGGGCCCCTTGAGCAGCGAGGTGGAAAGATAGGCGCTCTCCCAGGGCACGATGTGGTCTTCGCGCGTCGCCACCAGATACGCCGGCATGCGCAGGCGTCCGAGATCGACCGTCTCACCGAGCATCTGCAGTTGCCCGGGTTCGCGCAGGGCATTGCGCAGATAGGTGTTGCGGATATACGTGCAATACATGGGGCCGGGAAGATTGGTGGAGTCGGCGTTCCAGTACAGCAGATCAAAGGCCGGGGGGCTGTTACCCTTGAGATAGTTGTTCACCACATAGGGCCAGACCAGGTCATTGGCGCGCAGTGAGGAAAACACCACCGCCAGTTCCTTGCCCGGCATGATGCCGCCCTGGCCGATGGCCGCCTCTCGTGCCGCCACACCGGCCTCATCGACGAACAGCCCGATTTCGCCGGTATCGGAAAAATCCAGCATGGAGGCCAGCAGGGTCAGGCTCGTGACCCATTCCTGCTTGCGCGCGGAGAGCACCGCAAGCGCGGATGCCAGCAAGGTTCCACCGATGCAGAAACCCAGTGCATTGATCTTCTTCGCCCCGGAGATCTCCCGTACCGCCGCCAGCGCCTGGATGATGCCCTTGTCGATGTAATCATCCCAGGTGAGGCCTGATTGTTCCCGGCCGATGTTGCGCCAGGACACCATGAACACGGGATGGCCCTGTTCCACGGCATGACGGACCAGCGAGTTATCCGGCTGCAGGTCGAGGATGTAGAACTTGTTGATGCAGGGCGGCACGATGATCAGCGGCCTGGCATGGACCTCATCCGAGAGGGGCTGATACTGGATGATCTCGATCAGCTCATTGCGATAGACCACGGCACCCGCGGTGGTCGCGATATTCCGCCCCACCTCGAATGCCGAATCGTCCGTGGTCGATATGCGGCCCTTCTGCACGTCTTCCAGAAAGTTGCGCATCCCGCCCACCAGACTGGCGCCCTGTGTTTCCACAGCCAGCTTGAGCGCTTCGGGATTGGTCGCGGCAAAATTCGCCGGACTGAACGCATCGGTCATCTGGCGCGCAGCGAAACGCAGGCGATCCCGGTCGCGCTCACTCAAGCCCAGCGCATCGATGGCATCGATGATGAAGCGGGCGTTGAGCAGATAGCTTTGGCGCACGTAATCATGAAACGGCGACAGCTTCCATTCCGGCGCAGAAAAGCGCCGGTCCTCCGGACTGCCGCCAGCGGGAAGCACCATGCCGCCGCCGAACAGCGACGCCCATAACTTCACGTGCTCGGCGGAATACTGCCATTGCAATTCCGCCAGCTTGTTCAGCGTTTCGGGGGACGGCTTTCCGACCGACTGCAGGGCTTCCAGAACCTTCGGATCCCCGCTCGCGGCAAGACTCTTGAAGAAATTCTCCATGAGTGCCTGTGCGGACATTGCTGACGGCGAGGGAGGAATCGGATTCATGCCAGCCATCAATAAAGAGTGGATCGCGTTGAATTTCAGGAAAGATTGTGGGTTCAGTTTAACACCCGTTTATTGCACTGCACCAGACATACGGACGCACAAGTGCGCTCCGATTCATCATGCCATGATGACCCTTTAATATGATCATATTTGAGTAGTACCTATTTTCATTATTAGTCCTATAAGCAATTTATTATCAAATAACCGGCCATTCAACTGCTTCATGGGGACACAAGCCCGGTGATGACTGTGGTCACAAATCGGTTCGCCATGCGGCGGTTGCAGCGTCTGGTCGGCTGAATTACCCTTGCCCCCCTGATCGAGCCGCCGCATTTGTCAACGGACGGCATCCATGAAAACACTGACCAAGGGGGAAAAATGGGCAAGCTGGACGGACGAGTTGCCATCGTTACTGGGGCCAGTCGCGGCATCGGGAAATCCATTGCACTGCTGCTGGCCAGCGAAGGCGCAAAGGTGGTCTGCGCCGCGCGCACGATCAATGAAGGTGATCACCGCATGCTGGAAGGCTCCCTCTCCAGCACCGTGCAGAACATCAAGGATGCCGGCGGCGAAGCCATGGCCGTGGCCACTGACGTCTCAGCGGAAGGCGATTGCCAGAACCTCATCAAGTCCGCCAGGGATGCTTTCGGTCCTGCGGACATTCTGGTCAACAATGCCGCACTGAACTGGTATGTGCCGGTGGCGGAGTACGACGTGCGCAAGTGGATGAAGGCCTTTGCCGTGAATGTCCATGGCCCCTTCATGCTGGCGAAGTTTGCCATCCCGGGGATGATCGAGAAGGGTCGCGGCTCGATCATCAACATTTCTTCGGGCGCCGCCATCGGGCCGGGGCGCGGACCCTACGGCAGCCGTGGCAATCGCTACGGCGGGACCTTGTATGGCGCATCGAAGGCTGCGCTGGAGCGCTTCACCCAGGGGCTGGCCCAGGAGGTGGAAAGCCACAACATCGCCGTGATGGCGCTCTCGCCCTCGCAGGTGGTGCCAACCCCGGGAACGGTGCACCACAAGCTGGTCACCGGCATGGATGACCCGAACTCCGAACACCCGAGCATGATGGCCAAGGCAGTACTGCTGCTGGCCAGCCAGCCCATCGAGAAGATCACCGGGCGTGTCACCTACAGCCAGCAGATCCTCAAGGAATTCGGCTGGATCACCGAAGCCAGGGGGCGGGGCGTGACGATCCCCGGAACGGGTTACTCGCAGATCTAGGCCGGCCCGGGCGCGCCGGCGCCGCAAGGTCAGGATGCGCCGGCGATCTCCTCTGCGGTAAAGCCCAGCTCCGCCAGCACTTCGGCAGTGTGCTCGCCCAGCAGCGGCGGCGGCGTCCTGATCACACCCGGAGTCTCTGAAAACTTGACCGGGATGGATGGCGTCAACATGTCACCCGCCACCGGATGGCTGTAGTGGTGGAAAAAGCCGGTCTCGACCAGATAAGGGTCGGTGGGCAGATCGGCCAGCCGCTTGGCCGTGGAATTGGGAATGTCCGCCGCATCGAAAAGAACCCGCCACTCCTGGGTCGTCTTGCGTGCCAGCTCCTCGGCCACCGCGCCATACAGTTCGGCAAAGCAGCGCGACCTTGACTGGACGGTGGCGAACCGCGGGTCTGCTGCCATGTCAGGCCGATTCATCGCGGCAAACAGTCGCTGCCACTGCGGGTCGGTGGTCACCATGAGACAGACATGCCCGTCGCTGGTGGCAAACGGCTTGCGCGTCGCCATCAGCGCCCTGTCGTAGCCTATCTTGCCGTTCGGATCGAACTGCCTTTCCCACAGATGCTCGATCAGGTTGAACGAGAGCATGGTTTCCAGCATCGGCACTTCGACCGACTGGCCAACGCCGGTTCTCTCCCGATGCAGCAATGCCATGCTGATGGCCGATGCCATCACATAACCACAGAACTTGTCGGCAATGACCGTGGGCATGTAGCGCGGCTCGCCACTGGCACGCAGATTCATATCCGCTATGCCGCTCTCTCCCTGGATCACGTCATCGTAGGCCGGACGGTTCTTCTGCGGCCCGTCGGAACGATATCCGGGGGCGCTGGCGTAGATGATCTTCGGATTGTGCTGCCTGATGCCTTCATAATGAACCCCAAGGCGCTCGGCCGCTTCCGGTCGCAGGCTGTGGGTGAAGACATCGGCCTGCGCCACCATGCGAAACAGGATGTCCCGTGCCGATGGCTTCTTGAGGTCCAGCACGACGCTGCGCTTGTTGCGGTTCATGCCGAGGAACAGTGCGGCCATGCCCTCGTGCGGCCCGGGCCCGATATAACGGTTCTGGTCGCCGCCGGGGGCCTCCACCTTGATGATTTCCGCGCCCATGTCACCAAGAATCTGGGTGGCGACCGGCCCCAGGATGAACTGGGTCATGTCGAGGACGCGAATGCCCCCGAGGGCTGCTTTGCCTTGTTTCGCGCTCTGGCTGCCTTGATTGCTCACGCTTCACCTGCTGGTTGGTCTGTCAATTGATTGCCTCTTGTCATGCCGTCGGCCGCTGCAATACGCCTTGCTCCCTCAGTTCAGCCACGCGCGCCGGGCTCACCCATCCGGAGAGGGCAGCATCCACATTCTCCGGACCAGCCGCCTCGGGTGGCGCAGGCGTGTCCGGCTGGGTACGGCTGAAGCGAGGCGCCGGCGCCGGCTGCGGCACGCCATCGATCTCGACAAAGGCATTGCGGGCCCTGGCATGCGGATGCAACGGCGCCTCGTCAAATGACAAGACCGGCGCGAAGCAGACATCCGTCCCCTCCAGCAGCGCCACCCACTCGTCACGTGTCTTTTCCTTCACTCGGGCCGCCATGATCTCCTTGGCACGAACCCAGTTGTCCTCGTCCCATTGCTCGCCCAATTGCTCATGGGTCAAGCCCATGCGCTCGAGCAACTCATCGTAGAACTTGCCTTCGATGGCGCCAATGGACACCCACTTGCCGTCCGAGCACTGGTAGTTGTCGTAGAAATGGGAACCGCTATCCGTGGGGCCGCAGCCGCGCTCCCTCATCAGACCTGCGGCGTGCAGGCCGAAATGGCTGGTCACCAGCGAGGCGGCACCATCGACGATGGCAGCATCCACCACCTGCCCCTTGCCCGAGCGCTGCCGCTCGAACAGTGCGCACATGATGCCAAACACCAGGTACAGCGAACCACCGCCGAAATCACCGACCAGGTTCAGCGGCGGCGTTGGCGGACCGTCACGCCGGCCGATGGCATTGAGCGCTCCCGTCAAGGCGATGTAATTCAGATCATGCGCCGCTGCCTGGCTCAAAGGTCCTTCCTGACCCCAGCCCGTCATCCGCCCGTAGACCAGTCCGGCATTGCGCCCAAGACAGACATCCGGCCCCAGTCCCAGCCTTTCCATGACACCGGGACGGAACCCTTCGATCAACACGTCGGCATCGGCAATCAGGTCCAGTACGAATGCCATGGCCTTCGGATCTTTCAGGTCAACCGCAATCGCCTTGCGGCCGCGCAGGGCCAGATTGAAGCGCAGCGGACGTGGCCGCCCCAGACCGCTGGGCACAGTCCTGTCGATACGCAATACCGTGGCCCCCAGATCGGCCAGCAGCATTGCTGCCATGGGACCAGGGCCGATGCCCGCCATCTCGATCACTTTCATGCCTGCAAGAGGACCCAACTCGCTCTCCTTTGTTCGTGATTGTTGTGTGTCGCAGCTGGTCCGGACATCGATCCCTCTGCGACCTTGGTGGCGGGGTCGTTGTACCAGACGGCAACCCACCCCTCAAGGTTTCGCAGCATGAGGGTGGCCAGCCTTGCACGGCTGAAGCCGGATGCTATCCTCCTGCCCTGTTGATTTTACGCGCCACTGCCTGTCAGCCGCGAATCCGGCATGCCGGACCACCCGTGCTCATGGACAAAACCACATTGACATAGCAATAGAGGGAGAAGCCGCATGGAAACACTCGGACTGGGCCTGCATTTCGAAGATCTGCCGGTCGGAAGGAAATTCAAGACCATAGGCCGCACCATCACCGAGGTCGACATCGTCAATTTCGTCAACTGCACCGGCATGGTCGAAGTGCTGTTCACGAATGCCGAATTCATGAAGAACGAGTCCGA
>CAIPGJ010000306.1 GCA_903864555.1 uncultured Pseudomonadota bacterium
CGTGCCGGCCTGGTCGGCGGCGATGGCGCCACGCACAACGGGGCGTTTGACCTTGCGTTCCTGCGCTGCGTGCCCAACCTGATGGTGATGACACCGGCCGACGAGAACGAATGCCGGCAGATGCTGTACACGGCATTCCAGACCGATGCGCCGTCCGCAGTGCGCTATCCCCGCGGCAGTGGCCCAGGTGTCACGGCAGAGAAGGCCATGCAGGCCTTGCCGCTGGGCAAGGGCCGCATGATGAGGGCCGGCAAGCGCGTTGCACTGCTTTGTTTCGGCTCCATGCTGCAACCCGGCCTCGATGCGGCCGACGCTCTGGATGCCAGCGTTGCTGACATGCGGTTCGTCAAGCCGCTGGACGACGAATTGGTGGCCAGGCTTGCTGCCAGCCACGAACTGCTCGTGACCATCGAGGAGAATGCCCTCATGGGCGGCGCCGGCAGTGCCGTGGCGGAGTCGCTCGCTGCGCAGGGCATCACAGTGCCACTGCAGCAACTCGGCCTGCCTGACCGGTTCATCGATCATGGCGATCAGTTCAAGCTGCTGGCTGCCAATGGACTGGATGCAGAGGGCATTACCGCCGCCGTGCGTGCACGGCTCGGGTCGTAGTCGCGCGCATCGGCTGTAATCCTTCAGTCTGTCATTCACCCATAATGTGTAGGGTCTTGCCTGTCTGTTGCAGCAGGGGCTGCTGCGCCTGCGTGATAGAATTGATCTCTTCTTTATCCCTTGTCAAAGGGAGCACGCATGAATACCCGAGACTCCCACGTCATCCCCGACGTTCAAGGTTCCGAGGACACCCGCAAGCTGGCCATCGACAAGGTGGGCATCAAGGCCATTCGCCATCCCGTGCAGGTCATGGAGCGGGGCGGTGCCGCCCAGCACACGGTGGCGATGTTCAACATGTATGTCGGCTTGCCGCACCAGTTCAAGGGCACGCACATGTCGCGCTTCGTGGAAATCCTCAACGCCCATGAGCGCGAGATCTCCGTCGATGCCTTCCAGGTGATGGTCGACGAAATGGTCGTCAAGCTGGAGGCGGAATCGGGTCACGTCGAGATGACCTTTCCGTACTTCATCAACAAGGCGGCACCGGTTTCGAAGGTGATGAGCCTGATGGACTACGAGGTCACCTTCACCGGCGAGATCCAGCAGGGCCGCAAGATGTTCACCATGAAAGTGGTGGTGCCCGTCACCAGCCTGTGCCCCTGCTCGAAGAAGATCTCCGACTACGGTGCCCATAACCAGCGATCGCATGTCACCATCTCTGCACGCACCAACAGCCTGGTGTGGATAGAGGAGCTGGTGGAAGTGGCGGAGCAGCATGCCTCATCCGAACTCTACGGCCTGCTCAAGCGACCCGACGAGAAGTTCGTCACCGAGCGCGCCTACGACAATCCCAAGTTCGTCGAAGACCTGGTGCGCGACATCGCCGCGGCACTGAACAGTGACGACCGCATTGACTGGTACATCGTGGAGTCTGAAAACTTCGAGTCCATACACAATCACTCGGCCTACGCGCTCATCGAGAAGGACAAGCGCGCCAGCTAGTCTGGCCGTGTCCCGCGGCCCGGCGTTATGCCGGGCTGGCATGTCCCACAATGTCCCACAGGCGCTTCAGAAGCGCCGGGTCAGCACCATGTTCTGGCCTTCGCGCCGCATGTCGGTGCGATTCAGGAAACTCATCCCCAGCAGCACCGGCATGTCCTGGTTTTCCATGACCACGGCGTCGATGCCATTCAGGGTGATGTCCCCCACACGCACGGTGTCCAGCTTCACCTGGTAGGCAGCCGCAGGGCCATTGGCGGTGCGCATCATGACGGGTTTGCCACGAAGATAGCTGAGGCCGATGCGCCGGGCGTCCTTTGACGACATTGACACCAGGGTCGCCCCGGTGTCGACGACAAAATCGACGGTTGCGCCATTGATCTGCCCCTGGCTGAGGAAGTGTCCCTGCGGATTGGCTGCCAGGGTGACCGAGGATCGTCCCGTGGAGCCGGACACTGCACTCGCCTGTCCCAGTTTGAGGACGCGCCTGCGGCCATCCACTTCGAATGTGGCCCCCTCGCGATCCACTGCAAGCAGTGTGACCCCTTCGGGTGTCTTCTGGTTGAGCGACAGGGTGCGGGGCTGAGCGCCGTCGATTTGCACCAATGCCTTGTTGGTGAACAGGCCGACCACGTTGACCTCGGTGGCATGGGCCGGGAAACCGCTGATGAGCAGCATCCCTGCAATACAATGAAAGCGATTCAATGGATTTCCTCCCGTCGTGCCACGCCCTGGTTGCTGGTCCGGCCCTTGCTGCAGCGGGAGACAAGCTGGAGAGGATCATGAAACCGGTTGCGATATTCCGGCACAGTCCCACCGAAGGGCCGGGGCATTTTGCCATATACCTAAAAAACGTCGGCATTCCCTGGACGCTAATACGCCTGGATGAAGGCGAGGCGGTGCCACGCGATCCGGCCGCGTGGTCGGGATTGTGTTTCATGGGCGGTCCCATGAGCGTGAATGACGATCTGCCCTGGATATCATCGGTGCTGGGGCTGATACGCGAGGCTGTGCGTCAGGACGTGCCGGTGATCGGCCACTGCCTGGGCGGGCAGTTGATGTCGCGTGCACTGGGCGGCAGCGTGGGCCGCAACCCGGTGAAGGAGATCGGCTGGGGCGACCTGCAGGTCAACGATGTTCCCGAGGCGCGGCAATGGTTTGGCGATGTCGCCGGATTCGAATCCTTTCACTGGCACGGCGAAACCTTCTCCATACCACCCGGCGCGACGCGCATCGCCGGCAATGCCCATTGCGTCAATCAGATGTTCGTCATGGGCCGGCACCTGGGCATGCAGTGCCATGTCGAGATCACGCCGGAGATGATTCGGACCTGGTGCCGGGACTGGGACAAGGAACGGGCGGGCGAGCCGCCGGAGCGGGTCTCCGGTGGGTCAATGCAGGCGCCAGTCGACATGCAGGCCGATATGGAGCGCAGGTGCGACGTCCTCCATGGGGTGGCTGAGGGCCTGTACCAGCGCTGGATCCAGGGTCTCAAGACATGATCTGATAATTATCAGATTAGAGCCAGTAGCCTCGC
>CAIPGJ010000307.1 GCA_903864555.1 uncultured Pseudomonadota bacterium
CACAGGTGGCGCGCCGGACATGCCTGCAACGCCCGGCGCTCATCCAACAGCAGGCCAGGAGGACACCATGAGCGGAACCATACATCGCACTGACAGCATAGACAGCTCAGGCTATCCATTGGCCTTCAAGGTGAGCCAGGGGACGCAGCGTCCTGCAGTGATCCGGGGTGTCCCGGGACAGGATCGGTTCCGCGTGGAACTGCGCGCCATGGGCGGCCACCAGAAGGAGGCGGTGGTCACCGAGGGGGCGTTTGGATCGGCATTCCGTTCGGTGAGTGATGAGGGACCGGCACTCAACGGCAGTGACCTCGCACCCTTCCCGCTGGGTTTCCTGAATGCCGGCCTGCAGGCGGATCTGCAGAGTCGCATCATGCAGCTCGCCACCGTGCGCGGCATCCGCATTGATGCGCTCGATACCGAGCTCCTCAATGCCTATCTGTTTGTCGGCTCCTTCTTTCGCGGGGATGGCCGTGGCAGCGCCGAGGCGGTCCGAATCAAGGTACGAATTGCATCTCCCGCCCCAGCCGCGGAACTGCGGGCGCTGGTGAGCGCAGCCATGGATGCGTCGCCACTGGTCGCCATGTGCCGCGCGTCCCTCGACAACACCTTTGCCTTCTACGTGAATGGCCGGCGGCGCCCGCTTGCCACGCTGCCGGCTTCCGCCGCACCGGATGCGCCCGATCCGCTCAAGTCATGGAAGCAGGCACCGGCCCCCATGCCCTCGGCCGGTGACATGCCCGAGCAGCTGGTGAAGCTGGTGGCGGCAAAGCCCGCTGTCGCGGCACCCGTCGATCCGGCTGCAACCCAGCGTCGCGGCATCAACGTGCGCGGCAACTGCTGCTGGGACCGGGGCACCACCCTGTCGGAGGTCACCGGCTCGGGGTCCACCTTTGGTATCCGCAGCGACGAACGCGCCGAAGTGGACCAGGCCCCGAGTGGTCTTTCGCTGGCCGCCATGGGCATTGCCTTCTGTCTCTCGACGCAGTTCCTGCGCTATGCCGACCACCACAAGATGAATCTCAGGGCGCTGCGCATCGTTCAGTATGGCGCCTTCGGATTGTCCGGCACGGCAGCCGAAGGCAATCTGCGCGGTCAGGCGCATCCGCTGGACACGCACATCTTCCTGCATGGCGAGGAGTCGGATGAGCGTATGGAGAAGCTGCTCACCATGGCGCAGAACACCTGCTATCTGCACGCGCTGGTGCATGCACCGCTGGAGCCGGAAGTGGTGCTGGAGATCAACGGGAATACAGCTGTCACATCCTGAAGTGCCGTAACGGACGGGAACCGGCCATGGGTATCGGGCGGCACACGCTCATCAGCCCATTTGCCCGCCCGGCACCGGCGGATTCGTCACCCGGTACACTCGCCGACCATGCTCTCCATCATCATTCCTGTACTTAACGAGGCGCGTGGCATCGCGCATGCGCTCGATGCACTGGTTTTACTGCGCGCCCGAGGCGCCGAAGTCATTCTGGTGGATGGCGGTTCACATGACGGCACGCTGCAGGCTGCCGCAGCCGGTGCAGACAAGCTGATCTGCAGCCAGCGCGGACGTGCGCTGCAGATGAACGCCGGGGCCGCCACCGCCGGCGGCGATGTGTTGTTGTTCCTGCATGCCGATACCCGCCTGCCCGATGACGCGGACCGGCTGATTGCCGAGGCGCTGGCGGGGGATGCGAAATGGGGCCGCTTCGATGTGCGCATCGAGGGCCG
>CAIPGJ010000308.1 GCA_903864555.1 uncultured Pseudomonadota bacterium
CAAGTCTTCCTGGCGCAGCGCGATGGTTGTGCTGCCGTAGGTGGTGATGTCGGGTGCGATGGCCAGGCGCTGGCCGTCCGCCAGCACGGCCACGGGCTTGTTGCCGGCTTCGGTGGTGGCAGGCACCAGGTTGGCGGCACCTAGGAAACTGGACGCAAACGCGCTATTCGGCCACGCGTAGATCTCGGCAGGTGTCCCCTGCTGCTCGATGTGCCCGCCATTAAGCAGGATGATGCGATTGGACAGGCTCAGCGCCTCTTCCTGGTCGTGTGTCACGAAGATCGTGGTCAGGCCTAGGCGCTTGTGGATCTCGATCAGCTCTACCTGCATGTCCTCGCGCAGGCGGGCGTCCAGGTTGGACAGCGGTTCGTCGAGCAGCAGCACCTTCGGCGTCGACACGATGGCGCGGGCCAGCGCCACGCGCTGCTGCTGGCCGCCCGATAGCTGCGCCGGGCGGCGCTGGGACAGATGCGCGAGTTGCACGGTCTCCAGGGCAGTGTGCACCTTGGCTTCTTGCTCCTCGCGGCTGCCCAGGCCGCGCATGCGTAGCGGGAAACGAACGTTGTCGGCTACGCTCAGATGTGGCAGAAGCGCGTAAGACTGGAACATCATTGCGATGTCGCGCCGCTCGGGCGGCAGGTCGGTGACATTGCGGCCGTCGATCTCGACTGTGCCCGAGGTCACGCCCTCCAGACCGGCCACGATGCGCAGCAACGTGGTCTTGCCGCAGCCCGAGGCGCCGAGCAGGCCGACGAACTCGCCCGACGCGATGTCCAGCGACACACCGTGGATCACTGCATTGCTGCCGAAGGACTTGTGGATGGTTTGCAGACGCACATTCGCCATGGGTCAGCTCCTTGCGAAACGTTGCAGCCCGAGGACACGGTCGATCACGACCATCATCAGCACGGTCAAAAAGATCATGATGGCCGAGACGGCCGCCACGGAAGGATCGGGGCTGAATTCCAGCTGGCCGTAGATCTGCACCGGCAGCGTTGTCAGATCCGGCTTGCGCAGGAACAGCGACAGCACCGCCTCGTCGAACGAGATGTTGAACGCGAAGAACGCGCCCGCGCCCAGGCCCGGCACACACTGCGGCACCACCACGAACCACAGCCGTTGCAGCCGGCCGGCGCCCATGGTGCGGGCGGCTTCTTCCAGGAACGGGTCGGACTCGGCCAGCACCGCCAGCGTGGTGCGGATCACATAGGGCAGCGCCACCACCGTGTGGCTGAGCCACAGCGTCAGGATCGACACCGGGCCGAACGCGCGGCTCCAGAACATCAGCATGCCGATGGCGAAGATGATGGTGGGCAGCACCAGCGGCGACAGGAAGACGGTGGCCAGCGTGCGCGAGAACGGCAGCTTGCCGCGGTGCAGCGCTACGGCCGCCGCGCCGCCGACGAGGGTGGTGGTGATGGTGACCAGCACCGCGATCTGCAGGCTGGCCAGCGCCGAGGCCAGGTAGGTGTTGGAGGTGAGCACGCCCTCGTACCAACGCAGGCTGAAGCCCTTGGGCGGGAAGGCGATGAACTCGCTCTCGGAGAACGACACGCCGATCACCACCACCAGCGGCGCCAGCAGGAACAGCACGGTCAGCGCCACCAGCAGGGTGGACGCCACGCGCAGCCAGGGGGGGACGACCTTAACCATGGCGTGGCGTGCTGACTCGGACGTAGGGGATCAGCACCATAAGCACACCGACGAACAGGATCACCGCCTGGGCGGCGGCGAACGGCCACTCCAGCGTCTGCGTGACCGACTTGTAGACCAGCCCGGCCAGCACCTGGATGCGCGCACCGCCCATCAGGCTGGGCGTGATGAAGGAGCTTGCCGACAGCGTGAATACCAGCAGCGAACCGGCCACGATGCCGGGCATGGAGAGCGGCAGCACCACCGTGCGCAGCGTGCCCAGGAAACTGGCGCCCATGGTGCGCGACGCTTCCTCCAGCCGGGTGTCGATGCGGGTGATCACGCCCAGGATGGACAGCGCCATGAAGGGCAGCAGCACCTGCACCATGCCGATCACGATGGCGGCCTCGGAATGCATGATCTGGAAATTGCGCTCGGCCCAGCCGAGGTCACGCGCCCATTGCGAGATGAGGCCGTTGCGGCTGAGCAGCACCATCCATCCGAAGGTGCGCACCACCACGCTAGTCATCAGCGGCAGGATCACCGCCACCACCATCCACATGCGCAGCCGCGGGCTGACGCGCGCCATGATGTAGGCATAGGGGAAGCCCAGCACTGCGCAGATGACCGTGATGATCAGCGACAGGCGCACCGTTCGCCACAGGATGTTGAGGTAGAACGGGTCGGAGAGAAAACGCGAAAAGTGCTCCAACGTCAGGCCGCTGGCGCCCGAGACGCTGAGCACCAGCATCTGCCCGATGGGCAGGAAGAAGGCCAGGGCCAGCAGCGCCAGCCCCGGCAGTGCAAGCAGCAGGTTTTCGGTACGGTCATTCATGCGCACCGGCCACCCGCTCCCGCCACCCGATCAACGGGCAATCGTCTTGCTCCAGCGCTCGACCCAGCCGGCCCGGTTGGCCTCGATCGTGGGCGCGTCGAAGCGGAACAGGTCCTTCATCGCGGCCTGGCCATAGGCCACCGTGGCAGCCACATCGGGGGTGAGCACGGCCTTGCTATTGGTGGGCGTGTAGCGCAGCTCGTTGGCGAAGCAGGTCTGCGCGCTCTCCGACAGGCTCATGTCGATGAACTTCAGCGCCAGCGCCTGGTTGGGCCGGTTGGCCACCAGGTTGGCGGTGATGAAGCTCGCCGGTGTGCCTTCGACGCCCTGCGAGAACTTGACCGGCAGGTTGGCCTTGGTCAGCGTGAAGGCGTAGTCGGACGCATAGGGCGCGATGGTGGCGCCGTTCTGCGCGAACTCGCGCTGGATCTCGGGCGAGGTGTTGACCACGATCGCGCCGCCGGCCAGCATCTTCTTGACCGCGTCCAGCCCGGGCTGGATGTTGCGCAGGTCGCCACCGGCCACCCGGTTGATCATCAGGAAGCCCAGCATGCCGTAGCCGTTGGAAATGTCGGTCAGCACCAACTTGTTGCTGAGCATGGGGTCCATCAGGTCCTTCCAGCTAGTCGGTGCCTTGGGCAGGTTCTGGCTGTTGTAGACCAGACCGATGGCCGCGATCGAATAGACTGGGCCTTCACCCTTGGCGATGTTGGCCTTGGCAACCGGATAAACATTGGCCAGGCTGGGCACCTTGGAAGCGTCGATGGGGGACAACAGGCCCTCTGTGGCGGCCACGATCTCCTGGCCGCCTGAAAAATGTATCACGTCATACTGCGGGGCCGCCTTTTGGGCGCGGACCTGTGTGAATGCGTCGGCAGAATAGGCCGTCACGACCTTGGTGGTGGCGCCGGTTTCCTTCTCGAACGGGGTGATGATGCACTTGCGGTGCGCGGTTTCGTACGCGCCACCGAAGGAGTTGATCGTCAGGGTCTTGTCCTGCGCGGAGGCGGCGCCGGCCAGCAGGGACAGCGTGGCGGTGGCAAGCAGCGTCAAATCAAAGCGGGTTTTCATGGAAAAGTTCCTTCAGTTGCGATAAGAAAAATCAGGGCAGGCGGCCGATCTCGACCGTCTTGACGCCTTCGCGGCGGATAAGCCGGCACTGCTTGGCGATCTTGTCCAGGCCTTCGGTCATCTTGCCCCAGTAGGTGCAGGGGATCCAGCCGGTGGGGCCGAAGGTGCGGCCACCCGCGTCGTAGAACATGCCGATCTCCCAGAATTCGCTGGGGTCGTTCTTGAAGAAATTCTTGGGCTGGTAGAACCAGAGGAGCTCGCCCGGATCGGGCTGCACGGTCTGGTTTTCGGGCGGCAGCTTGCGCGGGTCGAAGGTCTGCGCGTATTCGGGCAGGCCCATCATGATCTCGGGGCCGGAGAACATCGCGTGCGAGGCATCCCAGCGGATCGGTTTCTTGAGTGCGCCCCATAGGGCCTTGCAGGTCTGGGGCGCGGTGTCCCAGTACAGGGTGATGGTGCCTTGCACATTGGCATCCACGAACTTCAGGTACATCTGCTTGCTTTTGGTCATCGTGGCGCTCCAGGGGTGGTAATTCTGTCGGATTGGGAAGTTTACGGGGCGATACCCCGCCATCCCATCTAGGATAGAAATTCTGCCAATAAAATTTATTTATCGCTGATCCTGGTCAGACTATCCGCTAAATCGACCGAAGAGTTCTACGTCAACTTTGTAGCTCGCGCAGGATGTCCGGGTATGCGACGGCCACTCTCAAGAGGGTTTTTGCTGTGCCGGTCGGTTTGCGACGACCTCGCTCTCAGTCCTGCAGTGTTCGAGCGGAAACGCCGAGGAGCGAGGCGAAGTCCTGCTGTGGCAGAAGACCTACGCGCGCGCCTCCGCCGCAGACTTAAGCACAACCTTCTTGACGCGGCCCGAGTTACCTTGTCGCATCTGCTTGATCGAGGCCAGAAGGTCTTTTCGGAATCCAACCAGATCAGAGGGCATTTTCGATTCCTTTCTTGAGTTCAACAAGGAAATCGGTCGGCGGGTCGTCGAAATTGGCCTGTGTGTAGACGATGAGAAGCCACACCGTGTGCCCTTGCTGCAGGAAGTAAATGACCCGGGCGCCGCCCCGTTTGCCCCGGACGCTTGCAGCCCAGCGCTCCTTGCGGCTGCCGCCGCTTCCTGCAATCAAGTCGCCAGCTTCCGGGTTTTCTGCGATCCGGCTGCTGAATTCGCCTCGCTCCTTGGCGGACCAGACTTCCGCTGCGTACTTGATGAAGATGGGCGTCTCCGTAACCGTGCGCATGATCGCAATGATACGGAAATGCAGTAGAGCTACCAAGCGCAGGCGCGCAGATCTTCAGAGTCATTTGACTCAGAAAATGCAGTGTGCCCGTTACAGTTGTAAGGCGACTTTGTTGTCAGCCCAGCCATGCAGTAGAGGGATCCACGCTCGAGCAATAGGTAAGGGCGCACTTCTGGGCCTGTTCGACCACCCGCAGGATCACGTCCTGGTGGGTGGTGGACTGGTAGGTGGCGATGATGGGCAGCGGCGGAAAGTGCTTGGACACCCGTATCTGGTGCATCAGGCCCTGGCCCAATTCGCGGCGCACGATCACCTTCGGGATCGCCGCTACGCCGAAGCCGTCAACGATCAGGTTGATGATCGCGAACATTGAGTTCGAGCTGGTCAGCTTCGAGGCCAGCACCTGCTCGTCCTGGAAATAGGGCGCGATCTGACGGTAGGGTGGCGCATTCTTTGGGAAGGTAATGATCGGCATGCGGGCCAGGTCGTCCACGCTGTAGGTGCGCTCGGGGTCGATCAACTTGGGCGAGCCGACCCAGATCATCTGCAGCACGCAGCTCACGAAGCTCCGAAAACTGTCGCCAATGGCTGGGTCCACCGCAAAGATCAGGTCGAACTCGCCCTTGTGCATGCCGTGCACAAGCCGTTTGGTGCTTTCCACCGTCAGCTCGATCTTCAGGTTGGGCATACTCTGGTGTAGGGATTCCACCAGCGCCGACATCCACGTGGAAATGACCGAGTCGATCGCACCGATGCGCAGCAGTATGGGCGCCTTGGCCTGCAGGTTGTCGAGCGTGATCTTGAGCGTGTCCACGCTGTCAAGCACCCCCTGGAACACGCGCAGCACCTCCTCTCCCTGGGGCGTGAGGCGGAATTCGCTGCCCATCCGGTGCACCAGCTTGTGGCCCAGCTCCTGCTCCAGCGCGGCCAAGCGCGACGAGATGGCCGGCTGCGTGGTGCTCAGCTCCTGCGCGGTGCGGCCGAAATGGCGGTTACGTACCAGCGCGGCGAAGGTCTGCATGTCCAAGATGCGCATGGCCGGAATTCTCTCACCCGTTTGCAGAAGTTTTGTCGTAATGAGCATAAACGACAATCCAACGCCTGCATGATTTCCGTAAAAGGCTGGTCAATAGCGCTTTACGCAAAGTTCTCAAACGGCTCCACTACCCGCTGGAAGTGATGTTGACTGGCGTGAGATGTGGCCTATCCGCTGAGCCTGCGTCACATTGAAGAGGTGATGCGGGAACGCGGTGTTTTCGTTGACCGCGCTGGCGATACGGTGGGCTTCCTGCTGACTGCCAAGCGCGATGTGGCTGCTGCCCGGCGATTGCTGGAACGTGCCATCAACCTGCACGATGTGCCAGAGAAGATCGCTATCGACAAGAGTGGCGCCCAACACGGCAGCCATTGAGAGCGTCAAGGCTGATGCTTGCGTCGATATCCTGATGCGTCAATGCAAATACCTCAACAACATCGTCGAGCAGGACCATTGAGCCATCAAACGAATCACCCGAGCGATATTCGGATTCAAGTCGTTTTGGAGTGCACGAATCATCATCGCTGGAATCGAAACCATGCACATGATCCGCAAGGGGCAGATGGACTGCTCCGAGGTCAAAATCATGTCTGCAGCCAACCAGTTCTACAGCCTTGCAGCTCGATCTCCAACTCAGCGACGCAACTCTTTTGGGCTAGGCTCCATTGTTGCGACAGAACCCTACCGAGGCAGACACCGGACTCGCGCCGGGTCGACGGTCAAGGTCACCATGGCGCCGTCCGCATAGACGCGGTCGGTCGAAGCCAGCACTTTGATGTCCATGCCGGCGAGTTGCAGCACATAGCGGTTGCGTGAGCCGAGGTACACGCGGGTACGAACCCTCGCCTGCAACCCCGGCCCCCCTGCGTCGCTGATCAGCAAGTCTTCCTGGCGCAGCGCGATGGTTGTGCTGCCGTAGGTGGTGATGTCGGGTGCGATGGCCAGGCGCTGGCCGTCCGCCAGCACGGCCACGGGCTTGTTGCCGGCTTCGGTGGTGGCAGGCACCAGGTTGGCGGCACC
>CAIPGJ010000309.1 GCA_903864555.1 uncultured Pseudomonadota bacterium
CCCACGCGGGCACCCGTACCGGGAACATCAATCGATCTGGGTTGCCACGCTGCCCTTGAGATGCGGGAAGCGCACGTGATCAACCATGTCCTGCACCGCTTTGTCCGGCGCCGGCGTCAGCAGGCTCACGATGATGATCACCGCGAAGCCGACCGGCACACCGAAAACGCCGGCGGAGATCGGCTGTATGCCGAACCAGATGTTCTCGGCGATAGGCGAGGTCACGCCAAACACGCTACGCAACCAGGGCTGTGTCGTCACCATGTAGTAGAAGGTCACGCCCAGGCCTGCGAGCATGCCCAGCGATGCGCCCCACTTGCTGGCCCGCTTCCAGAATATCCCGCATACCAGTGCCGGGAAGAAGGCTGCAGCCGCGAACGAAAAAGCTGCCGAGACCAGAAACAGGATGTCTGCCGGCTTCTGGCTGGCCACCCAGGCCGCGGCAAATGCCACCACCAGCAGCAGCATCTTGGACAAGGTGACGCGGCGCTGCGTGGAGGCATTCGGATCGATCATCTTGTAGTAGAGATCGTGCGACAGGGCATTGGCGATGGTCAGCAGCAGTCCGTCTGCCGTGGACAGGGCCGCTGCCAGACCGCCGGCAGCCACCAGCCCCGAAATCACATAGGGCAGGCCGGCGATCTCCGGTGTGGCCAGCACGACGATGTCGCCGCCTATCGCGATCTCGGCCAGTTGCAGGATGCCATCCTTGTTGATGTCGGTGATGCTCAGCAGAGCGGGGTCCACCTTCGACCAGGAGGCCGCCCACGCTGGAAGCTTGTCGAATGGCGTGCCCACCAGCAGGGTGTACACGTCGAACTTCGCCAGCACTGCAAGTGCCGGTGCCGTGAAGTAGAGGAGAAAAATGAAGAACAATGACCAGGTCACCGATTCACGCGCCTCCCGCACCGAGGGCGTGGTGTAGTAACGCATCAGGATGTGCGGCAGGGCTGCGGTTCCCACCATCAGGCAGAACACCAGGGCCAGGAAGTTGCGCCGCGAAATATCCCGGGCGTTCTCGTCCCTGCCTGGAAAGGGTTCCGCATGGCGGATCGGCGGCGCCGCACGCGCGGCCAGTCCCGCCTCGCGTGTCCACGCAGCCTTGGCTTCATCCGCACTCTTGGGAAATTTGTCCGCCGCCTCCTGCAGTCCTTTCAATTGCTCGGGGCTTGCATTGGCGGCCCTGGCATCCTCCACCGCCTTTTGCACAACCGCCTTTTCCGATTCATAGGAGCCAGGCAGACCTTTCAGTTTGGCGCTGGCAGCCGCGGCCCGGTCACCGAAAATCTTGCGGACCTCCTTCTCCTTGGGGTCGTCGATGAGCTGCTTCTCCCGCTCGGTCACCTTCTCCAGCACGGCGCCGTACACCAGTTGCGGGATGGGGAAATTGGTGTGCTTCACCGAAAGCCACACCACTGGGATCATGTAGGCAACGATCAGCACGATGTACTGCGCCACCTGCGTCCAGGTGACCGCGCGCATGCCGCCGAGGAAGGAGCACACCAATATGCCACCCAAGCCAAGGAAAATGCCCAGCTCGAAGGCCACGCCGGTCAGCCGCGTGGTGATCAGGCCGACACCATAGATCTGCGCCACCACATAAGTGAAGGAACACAGGATGGCGGCGAGAATGCCGATGAAGCGCGGGATGTGCCCGCCATATCGCGCGCCCAGAAAATCGGGGATGGTGAACTGGCCGAATTTCCTGAGGTAGGGCGCAAGGAACAGCGCCACCAGACAATAGCCGCCGGTCCAGCCCATGATGAAGGCCAGTCCGCCGTAGCCGGTCAGATAAAGTGTGCCGGCCATGCCGATGAAAGAGGCCGCGCTCATCCAGTCCGCACCGGTGGCCATGCCGTTGAATACCGCCGGCACCCGCCGGCCGGCAACGTAGTACTCGGCCACATCTGCGGTACGGCTCATCACGCCGATGCCGGCATACAGCGCGACGGTGGCAAACAGGAATATGTAGCCTATCCAGGTTCGCGACAGGCCCATCTGCTCCAGCACTGCCAGGATGGCGACGAAAATGATGAAGCCGCCGGTGTACCAGGTGTACACCCGCTTCAGCATCGACTTGAATTCTGTCTGGGTTTGCGCGCTCATTATTCGTCCCCTCCTTCATCCACGCCGTACTCTTTGTCGAGCTTGTTCATGTAGCGGGCATAGAACCAGATGATGAGCACATAGACGATGAGTGCTCCCTGCCCCCCCATCCAGAACGAAAAGGGCCAGCCGAAGAAATTGAAGGTGAGGTCACGCGCGAGAAAGCCCACGACGTAGGTCACCACCGCCCATATCGCAAGCAATATGATGGTGATGGTGACGTTCTTGCGCCAGTACTCCTTGTGCCGATCCGTCAGTTCCATGGAAATCCTCCTCGGTATTGGGTGTGGTTCTTGTCCTGTTCACCCGTGGAACGCACGCATGGCAGGGCCCCGCTCACAAATAAGCCTAGAAGCTTAAACTTACGTCAGTCTTACGCTGCGCCGCACAACAGCTTTGCCCCTCAGATGAACCCCAGCCTTGTCAGCATCGCGCCCAGGCCCATCGTCAGGCCAAGGGCCAGCAGCATGACCACCGCAGAATATTCAGCCGCATCGGCCGGTGCCACAGCCAGCATGCGCTGAGACCCGCTGTAGAGAAGGTAGGCCGCATGCAGTGCGGCCGGCACCATCACCAGGACGGCCTTCGGATAAAACAGCAGCACACCGCACAGCAGCATGGGCATCGCGCTCGCCGACGCCAGCAGCGAAGCACCACGCCAGTCGCTGCGACACCCGTACATCGGCAGCAGCACAACCAGCGCCAGGATCAGCAACGCGATGGCTGCAATGCACAAAAGGAAAGTCCTCACGAACACCCATGCGAATGCGGGTTCAGCTCCTGAAACCAGGGGCATGAGACTGGTGCCAACTGCCCAGGCCAGACTGGTCGTGGCGGACAAGGGCAGCACGATATGCAGTAGCAGCATCCGGGCCACCATTGAATCGGATCGCAGCGCATCCCAGGCGAGGTCCTCAGATCCCACCAGGCCGAGGACAAGCACAAAGGCACGCCGCATATCCTCAGGCGACCAGTTGCAGCGGGAACGGCCGGGCCAGGGGCAGGGTCACCCGGAATAGCGCCCCTTTATCGCTGGGCAGCAGTCGCGCCGAGCCATGATGCAGTTCGGCAATTTCCCTGACGATGGCCAGGCCCAGGCCGGAGCCTTCAGTGTCCGTACCCAGAACACGGTAGAAGCGCTCGAATACCAGCGCCTGCTCGGCAGCAGGGATGCCCGTGCCATTGTCTTCGACATCGATGATGGCCACCTCCCCCTGGCAGGTCATCCTGACGGTCACCGTGCCCCCTGCCGACGAATAACGGATGGCGTTATCGATGAGATTGCCCAGCAGCTCACTCAGCAGCAAGGAATTGCCCTCCACCAGGACGGCCTCGGTACCTGCCTCATAGCCCAGGTCAATGTCACCGCTTTGCGCCTGGGCCACCCAGTCACGTGTCACCGACTCGCTCAGTACGCGCAGGTCCAGCCTTTGCATGCCCGCGGGCGTGTGGCTCTCGGCGCGCGCCAGCGCCAGCAACTGGTTGATCAGGCGGGAGGCACGGTCTGCTCCCAGTGCAATCTGGCGCATGGTCTGCTCTATGTCCTCCAGTCCATGCTGGCGCAGCGCTAATTCCGCCTGAGTTTTCAGGCCGGCCAGCGGCGTGCGCATCTGGTGCGCCGCGTCGGCAACGAACCGCTGCTGTACCTGCATGCTGACCGAGAGCCGGCGCATCAGGTCGTTGATGGAGTC
>CAIPGJ010000310.1 GCA_903864555.1 uncultured Pseudomonadota bacterium
ATGCCGGTGGCGGCACACCCCAGCAATACGACACCTTCATGCGCGAAGAAATGGCCAAGTGGGCCAAGGTCATCAAGGTCGCGAACATCCAGGCAGAGTAATGGCCGCATCACCACCCGCCGGCCCTGGTACAGGGCTGCGGGTTGGCCGCGCAGGCGCCTCCATCGCGCCAGCGCTGCATTAAAATTCCAGCTTGCCGATCACTGCGCCTGTCACTGATCCGGTCACGCGCCTGATTGCACCACTGATCCGCTCAAGCCATCCATCGAAGCCAGCCATGCCCACCTACGAATATGCCTGTCCGGATTGCGGTGAATTCACCGCCGTGCGCCCCATGGCCGAATACCAGCAGGCCCAGCCCTGCCCCCGCTGCCAGGCGAGTTCGCCCCGGGTCACCCTCACCGGCCCCTCACTGGGCATGTTCACCATGAAAGGCCCGGGCGACGGCAATCGCACCCTGCAAAGCTGCGCCCATCCAGGCGGTTGTCGCTGCTGCTGAAGCATTCCCGGCAGCGCCACCGCAACACCCCTGCCATGCCCACGGCCCTTGCGCCAGCTGGCTGCCGCAAACATGCGGCCTTTACGCCTCCCCCTGAGCTGCGACTTCACTGACGGACACAAGGCCCGCATCAGCGCTGCGCCTGTTGCACGTCTTTGCGCCTCAAGGCGCATGACCGCACAGGGTGGCACTGGATGGCACATGCCTGACCGTGCGTTCGCAAGAATGTGCGTTCGTAAATCCGTCCAGGCATTCACAAACTTGACAGGTCCACCCAGCTTGCTTACGGTTGTTCTGATATCAAAATATTGTTCCGATAAGAGAACATCCAAGCACAACCTCGAACACTCAAAGGAGCCCTGCTTGTCATCAGCCAACCTGTCTGCCGTGTCCAGCGCCGTCACGGCGATCCCTGCCCTGTCACCCAGCGACAGCACACGCCCCCAGCGCAGCGGGCCGATGTCCGTGGGTCGGGTGCTGGCCATTCTGGAGTTGCTGTCCCAGCACGCCGAAGGGCTGTCACTGGCTGAAACCAGCCGCCGCCTGTTCTCGCCCAAGGTCAGCCTGCTGG
The DNA here is from genome assembly GCA_903864555.1 of uncultured Pseudomonadota bacterium. The sequence continues at coordinate 1,071 of CAIPGJ010000310.1, forward strand.
CCCTGCTCAACGAACTGGTGGCCCTGGGCTATGCCCGCCGCAACGAACGCGGGCACTTCGAACTGGGACCGCGGGCCCATCGGCTGGGCCTGCAGTTGTCCGCCTCGGGCACGCTGCATCGCACCGTGCGCGACACGCTCAAGGATGTCTGCGACCGCTTGGGACTGAACACCGCCTTCGGTTATCTGGACCGCCGCAACCACGCCCTCATCTATGCCGACCGCTGCGAAGCCCAGGGCCCGGTGCGTTACACGGTCAAGCTGGGTGAACGACTGGAGATCCACTCCCGCTCGCTCGGCAAGCTGCTGATCGCCTACGAACCGGAAAAGGACTGGCCGTTGTGGCTGGGCCGCGAGCCCTACGCCAAGGTGGCGCGGCAGACGCGCACCACACTGGCCGAAATATCCGCCGACCTGCGCCAGACCCGCGCCAGGGACTTGGGCTGGGCGGTGGCCGAGCAATGGAATGGCGCAGCCGGCTGCGCCTGCCCGGTGCGTGGCGCCGATGATCAGGTCGCCGCCGGGCTGGTGGTGTCCGGCCCCATTGATGTCGTCAACGGCAACAAGGCCAATATCTCGCGCATCGTCGCCGGCGCCGGGCGCGTCCTCAGCGCCGAACTCAAGCTGCGCTCGATCACAGCGCAGACGCTGGACATGTTCTTGTAGGCTTGACGCGATCCCGCGACGAATATCGCAGCAGGCGCCGTCCCGGAGGAAGAGAACCAGAGGACAGGCGCCATGCGACAGAACAACAACAGGAGAAGCAACCCATGAAGCAGTCGTATGCCACCACCATCAGCCAGGCGCTGGGCGCCGCCCTGGCGCTGGGCACTCTCGCATCGACACCCTTGGCGCAAGCGCAGGACAAATACCCCTCGCGCCCACTGACCATCATCATTCCCTTCGGCGCCGGCTCCGCCACCGACATCGGCGCGCGTCTGGTGGCCGGCAAACTGCAGCCGAAATTCGGCCATCCCGTGCTGGTCGAGGCGCGTCCCGGTGCCGGTGCCACCATCGGCCCGGCGGTGGCTGCTCGCGCCAAGCCCGACGGCTACACCATCCTGCTGGGCAGCACCAGCGCCCTGTCCACGGCACCGGGCATGGTGAAGAACCTGCCTTACGACCCGGTCAAGGACTTCTCCGGCATCACCATCGTCGGCGAACAGTATTTCGGCCTGCTCACGCGTGCCGAGTTCAAGGGCATGTCCTTCCCGCAGTTCCTCGAGCGCATGCGCAAGGAGCCGGAGAAGTATCCCGTGGGCGGGCAAAGCGGCTCCTACCAGACGCTCAACAACATGATGCGAGAGGGGGCCAAGCTCACCCACACCTGGGTGCCCTATGCCGAAGCGGGCCGCATGATGAATGATCTGTGGGGCGGACGACTGGGCGGCGTCATGGTGTCCCTCAACCTGATCTTCCCCACCATCAAGACCGGCCAGGGCCATGTCATGGCGCTGTCCTCCACCGAACGTTCCCCGGCGCTGCCGGACACGCCGCTGATGCAGGAAACCCTGCCCGGAGTCCACATCAATTCCTGGACCGGCTATTTTGCGCCGGCGAAAACGCCGCGCCCCATCATCAACACCCTGCACACGCATATCACCGACGTCGGCAGGGACCCGGACATCCTCCGTCGCAATTCCGAGGCCGGCCGGGCGCTGTTCCTCACGCCGGATGAAACCGATGCCTATGTAAAAAAGGAAGTGCCGCGCTGGACCGCGCTGCTCAAGGCCGCCGGCATCGAGCCGGAGTAATTTCCGCGAACGCAGTCCCGGCAGGACTGCGGGTGTTAACCCCCTTGTCAAAGGCTCTTCAGCGATTTGCGGGGAGCGCATTATTTCTCCCAAGCCGACAATCGGGCGAGCTTTGCCCCACCTAAATGCGCTTTTTCCTTGCTTTGCACATGTCAG
>CAIPGJ010000311.1 GCA_903864555.1 uncultured Pseudomonadota bacterium
ATACGCCACGAGTACTTCCGCCCTAGCGTCACCCACACGGTGTGCCCGTGGAAGGGCACGGCCAATTACTACGACGTGATGGTGGACGGCCAACTCAACCCCGATGCGGCCTGGTACTACCCCAATCCCAAGCCGGCGGCGAAGAACATCAAGGACCACATTGCGTTCTGGAAGGGCGTGAAGGTGGAGGGGTAAGGTCTTGGCTTAGAGCGTCTGACGGAATTGCCGTCAGGCGCCCTGACTCAGGGGAGCGCGAGGGGATGTGTCCCCTCGCATTGTCAGGCACTCTCAGCCGACGTCCCGCGCCAGTCTGAGGCCGGAGAACTGCCAGCGCGCCGTGGCCGGAAAGAAGTTGCGATAGCTGGCGCGCACGTGGCCGGCCGGCGTGGCACAGGAGCCGCCGCGCAGCACGTACTGGTTAACCATGAACTTGCCGTTGTATTCCCCCAGCGCGCCGGTGGCTGGCCGATAGCCCGGATAAGGCGCGTAACTGGAGGAAGTCCATTCCCAGACATCGCCAAACATCTGCACAGGCCCCCGGGCTGCTGCGGGGGCTTGCGGGTGGTAGCGGCCGGCATCGGCGAAATGGCCTTCAAGCGCGCAGCCTGCGGCAGCCTGCTCCCACTCCGCTTCCGTGGGCAGGCGTGCGCCGGCCCAGCGCGCGTAGGCATCGGCTTCGAAGTAGGAGAGGTGGCTGACAGGGGCGGCTGGGTCCGGCGTTTGCAGGCCGGCCAGGGTGAACTCCGTGAACGCCAGGCACTGATCATCGGCTGGGCGCCAGTAGAACGGGTGGCGGATGTCCTGCGAGCCTATCCAGTCCCAGCCTTCGGCCAGCCACAGCGCATGGGTGCGATAGCCACCGTCGCGAATGAACTCGAGGAAATCGGCATTGGTGACCGGGCGTGAGGCAATGGCATGCGGTGCCAGCAAGGCCGGATGGCGAGGCAGTTCGTTGTCGAAACAGAATGCCCTGTCCCCTGCCGCACCGATCTGCACGATGCCGCCAGGCTGCTCCAGCCATTGCAACGGGGCGGGCATGCGGGGAGGCAGAGTGACGGGCCCCTCCTGGTGATACGCCGGGGCCAGTGGATTGAACGACAGCAGGTGCTTCACGTCGGTGAGCATGAGTTCCTGGTGCTGCTGTTCGTGCTGCAGCCCGAGTTCGATCAGTGCCGCATCGACGTCATGCCCAGCCGAGGCGAAGAGCGTCACCATGCGGCGATCCACCTGCTGGCGGTAGGCCAGCACGGCCTCCAGTGAAGGCCGGGTCATCATGCCGCGCTGGGGGCGCGGGTGTCTGTCGCCCACGCCGTTGTAGTAGGAGTTGAACAGCACGCGGAAGGCCGGATCGAAGGGCTTGAAGCCGTTCTCGTGCCGCTCGAGGATGAAGGTCTCGAAGAACCAGGTGGTGTGCGCGAGATGCCATTTCACCGGGCTGGTATCGGGCATGGATTGCACGCAGCAGTCCTCGGCGGAGAGCGGGGCCGCCAGCTGGATGGTGGCGGCACGCACTGACTGATAGCGGGCAGCCGATACCACCGGTGCTTCTGCCTGATGGGCGGGCTGGGGCTGCATCAGCGGGGCATTCATTGCCTGACACCGTGGGCGGTCGCGTGTGCCAGGCAGATGGCGAACCAGCCGCGCGGATCGGTCCAGATACGGATGTCGCCAAAGCCTGCCTGGGTGAGCAGCTGTCGTACGCCGTCGGGTGTGTACTTGTGGCTGTTTTCGGTGTGGATGCGTTCGCCGGCCTGAAAGCTGCGCATGCCGCCGGGCCAATGCACGCTGACGGCCTGGCGTGCCTCGAGGTGCATCTCGATACGTGCATGCCGGGCGTGGAAGAAGGCGTGGTGGTGCCAGTCAGCGGTGCTGAAGTCGCTGCCGATGAGGTGGTTGACGTTGTTGAGCAGGTTGAGGTTGAAGCTGGCGGTCACGCCCAGCGCATCGTTGTAAGCGGCCTCCAGCACCACGCGATCCTTGACAAGGTCCACGCCCAGCAGCAGGCCACCCTGCGCATCGCATTGGCGGCGGACGTCGCCGAGCAGGGTGAGGGCCTCGTGCGGCTGGAAGTTGCCGATCGATGAGCCGGGGTAGAAGAACATGCGCTGCTGCGTCCGCACGCTCTCCGGCAGGTGCAGTCCGCGCGAGAAATCCTGTCCCACGGCCAGCATGTCGGTGCCGGGGAAGCGGTGCGCGAGCGCATCGACGGCGGCGCGCACATGCGCTTCGGCAATGTCCACGGCGACATACTGGCGCGGGGCCAGTGCCGGAATCAGCTGTGCGGCCTTGGCGCAATCGCCGGCGCCCAGGTCGATGAAGGTGCTGCCAGGGCCGATGAGTGTGGCGATCTCCCCGCCATGATCGCGATAGAGCTGCTGTTCCACCCGCGTTGGGTAGTACTCGGGCAGGGTGGTGATGGCCTCGAACAGCCGGCAGCCGAGTTCGTCATAGAAGTACTTGGGCGCAATGCGCGCATCCGGGGCCAGCAAGTCTGCAGTGATCTGTGCCGCCTCTGCAGTCAAGCCGGCATGGCCGGGCTGCGACAGGGACGGTGAAGTCGGTGCAATGGCGGCGCCTGGCGGGAGGTGCTCGTGGGCTCGGTGGGGGCTTGCATCCATGTAGGGATTTCCTTTTGTGCTGCGGCTGGCTGTATCTCGGGAAACACTGATTAAGCTTCGATTTTGAGGAAGAGTAGATAGTGTTTTCTCTGAAGCAGGGGATATACAAAGGGGCGTAGCCCACTTGTTCAGTGCTTCCCTAGGGCATTCGTCCGGGAGGGTTGGGATCGGACAGACTGGGTGATCGGGGCGGACGGCCTCTGGATGCCTGTACTACGGCATGCAGGCGAGGGCGTTCTGCCTTGCGTTGTGGTGGAGCCCCACGGGGCGTCGGGCAATTCTACGCAGGCTTTGTTCCCGGCGTTTGTGACGATTCGCCCGTCCAGGTTCATTGCGGCTTTCGAGGTCGGCGAAAACCGTAACGATGTCGAGGCATTTTGTAAGGTTTGCCCTGCAGCGCGCCTTCGTGGGGCCATTTCAGCAGTGAAATGGCGGTCGCAGGCACGGGCATGGGCATTGTCTTCATGCGGATCTGTCCTGCCGGCTGAAAGCTGGCATTGCGGAGGCTGGCTTGGCGATGGATGCAGGATGCGTGAACCCGGAAGACTGACTATGAGCAGGGAAAACACGTCAGGTTGTCCTGTGCGCAAATCCGCGAGGACGGGATTGCCACGATTGCGTCCTTGGATGTTGTGGGCCGCCGCGGGTCAGGAGGCGCACCCGGTGGGCAGAAACAGCTCCGTTCGTGCTGTGCCCTTGCTACTCCGTTTGAAATGCCGGCGCTTTTCGCTCAGCCGGTGTGGAGGCCAGGGCTACATGCGCTGCAGGGTCAGGCGCTGATGGGTCCATCAATGCATGCCAGGCGCTTTCGATGATCAACGGGTACTGGCTTATTCCCGCAGCGTGGGTGGGCGCAATCGCGACGCTTCTGGTGATGGGACTGGGGCGCGTCAGCCGCGGAGTCTGACCTGCACTTGCCGGTCGCTCCCCAGGGCTGATTCCCCATGCTGGCCTAGTGGCGCCAGCATGGATGTGCAGGACGTGCGAACGACGCTTCAGGTGCTGAACAGTCGCGCCACGCCATGGGCGAGTGCGGTAATGATTTCGGGCTGCTCACCGATGGCCGGTGTGACTTCGATGCTGCAGTCGGGGTGGCTGTTACGCAGACCCCCCACCATGGCGGGCAGGTCGCGCTTGAGGTGGGTGCCCTGGCCGAGAAACACCGGCACGATGGTGACCTGCTTCACGCCTTGTCCGGCCAGTTGTGCCACCGCTTCAGGCAGCGCCGGCGTCATGAATTCCAGGAAGGCCAGTTCAACCGGTGTGCCGGGCAGTTGTGCGCGCAGCTGCGTGCACAGTGACTGGAAGGGCAACGCCCACTGCGGATCGCGTGCGCCATGTGCAAACAACACCAGGGCGCGTTCAGCAGGCATGGCCTGTTCCGGCGGTATTCTGGTTTCTTGCGATGATCACAATGAGCCTTTCCTTTTATTACTGATAAGGAGTTATGTCTGAATATGACAATATTTTAATGTGCCGGAAAAGGCCTGCCTGGTCCACTGCATGTTACGCCCGCCGGGAAGATGGCGCGGGCAGTCGCCAGGCAACCGACGCACAGTAGCAGGGTATCCCGCGGGACACCGCCACGACATCCACCATGCCAGCGAAACAAGGCACCAGCAAATACGACGGGACACATGGCTGCCGCAATGCGACATTCAGGCCCATTCGGGACGCAGGATCGAGTGATTTCCGCCGAGAGTGCTCAGCCGGCCGCCGCACGGCGATGGCCGCGGGTGGGCAGGAAACAGTACTGCAGGCTGCAGGAATCCAGCCTAGCGGCCAGAGTCGATTTCCTCGTCGTAGCGGCTCAACTCGTCACTGATGGTCTTGCCCTTCCTTGCATCCAGGGTAGATGTGCGCGAAGGAAGTACCTGCGAGAGTCGTTGGGCGGCCGCCAGCGCAGAAGACGGGTCAGACAGCAGGCTGAAGGGGCTAACCTTATGATTTGACATATAAATAACCATGCAAGGATGTCAATGAGAGCCCTAGTTATGCGGGCTTTCCGGGATTTTGTAAAGGGGGTTGCGCACTGCGCAACTGTTGACAAACTGTCGGACTGCCCAGGAGGGCAAAGGTTCACTGAGGCGATGCGGCGCCGATGAGCCGGGTTCCCGGCAGCTTACAGTCCAGCGCCGCCTGACGGACCATCTCGATGGCCGCTTTTCGAGGGAAAGACTTCCTGAAAATCAACGCGATACGGCGATTCGGCACGGGCGGGGAAAAGGGCACGTAGGCGAGCATGCTGTCGCGCGGCACCTTGACCGGCACCGAACTGGCCGGCAGGACGGTAATGCCCACCCCCGAGGCCACCATCTGCCGGATGGTTTCCAGGGAGGATCCCTCAAAGGTGCGCTGCAGGCCTTCGCCGCTCGAATGACGATTGAGCTCCGGGCAGACTTGCAGCACCTGGTCGCGGAAACAATGTCCGGTTCCCAGCATCACCATGCTTTCCTGGCGCAACTCGGTGCTCTTCACCGACTTGCGGCGTATCCAGGCATGGTCGCGGGGGATGGCCACCATGAAGTCTTCGTCGTAGAGCGGTTCCACGGTGAAGCCCGGCTCTTCGAAGGGCATGGCAAGGATGGCTGCATCGATTTCGCCCTGCCTGAGCATCTCGGAGAGTCGGTGGGTATAGTTCTCCTGCAAGTGCAGCGGCATTTGCGGGGCGCGCTTGTGCAGCAGCCGCACCAGGCCCGGAAGCAGATAGGGGGCGATGGTGTAGATCACGCCCAGGCGCAGCGGACCGAGCAGCGGATCCTTGCCCTGGCGGGCGATTTCGCGGATGTGGCCGGCCTGCTCGATGACGCGCTGCGCCTGTTCCACGATGCGTTCACCCACCGGAGTCGGCGCGACATCGCCGCTGCCCCGTTCAAACAGCGCAACGCCCAGTTCGCCTTCCAGCTTCCGGATGCCCACGGACAAGGTGGGCTGGGAAACGTGGCATGACTCGGCGGCACGACCGAAGTGACGCTCGCGGGCGAGCGCAACGATGTAGCGGAGTTCTGTGAGTGTCATCGGTGAGGCGCTGGTTGGAAGTGTGCATTCTAGCGTTGAGTATCGAGCGCGGTGGCTGCCGTGGGGCATCGCATTGTGCGCAAGACCATTTTTTAAATGGGGGCATTCCGGAGCGCATAAAATCGTCACGAATCTGGATTCAATATTAAGAAACGACAAGTGTTGCTACGCTCGCTCTTGTTCGGGGAGGATCCCCGGCAGGCCCATCGCATCAGTCGTTATCTGATGGGGGTGGGATCGTCCCTGCTCGCTTGGGTGCTCATGTACGCGCTGTATCGGCGCGATGCCATGGATGCGGACGGTTTTGGTCAGGTCAGCCTGGCCATGCTGTTTTTATTCCTGACGTTCTATGGCTTGCTGCGCGCGGGGGGCAACCTGCGTTTTGCCGATCCCAGTCTGACGGTGTGGCAGATAATGGCTTCGCTGGTGGTGGTGATGGTGGCGATGTTTCACTCATCCAGCGATGTGCGGCCGGTTTTCCACCTGATGTTCCTCATGACCTTCCTGTTCGGCATCTTCCGCTTGGACACCTTCATGATGCTGACCATCAGCCTGTTTGCCGCGGTCGGCTACGGGCTGGTCATTATCCTGCTGATGCAGTGGCGCCCGCAGGCGCTGGAACTGGAGTTGGAGATCCTGCGCTGGGCGGTGCTGACGACAACACTGGTGTGGTTCTCGCTGATGGGAGGCTACATCAGCCGCATCCGCAGGGAGTTGATCGCCAGCCGCAAGGAACTGGAGAAGGCGCTGCTGGCCATACGCGGCATGACGATGCAGGACGAGCTCACGGGGGTGCCCAACCGGCGCTTCCTCATGAATGCCCTGCAGCAGCACCAGACGCTGAGCGTACGCACCGGCGAGCCCTTCTGCGTGGTACTGGCCGACCTCGACTTTTTCAAGAATATCAATGACACCCTGGGTCATTCGGCCGGGGACACGGTGCTGCGCACGTTCTCCGAAAGCGCCATGCGATCGCTGCGTGCCTCTGACCAGTTCGGTCGCTGGGGCGGCGAGGAGTTCATGCTGCTGATGCCCCAGACCACCATGCAGGACGCGCTTGCCGGCGCCGAGCGCTTGCGACTGAATGCCGAGGCGCTGAAATTTTCCGTGGGCGAGAACCTTGCCCTGACCGTATCCATCGGGCTCGCGCAGTACCGCATCGGCGAGGACATCGAGGGCACGTTACGGCGTGCCGATGTGGCGCTGTACCGTGCCAAGGCCGCTGGTCGCAATTGTGTCGAATACGAACTGGGGGAAGAGGGCCGCGTCACCGCGGCGGCCGCGGCCTGAGAGCGGGCACGCCGCGGCCTGAGAGCGGGCACGCCGCGGCCTGACGGCGGCCCATCCCTGCCTGTCAAGCCTCAGGGCGTCCGCTTCCCCTTGCGCAGGACGGCCTGGAGGTAGCGTCCGGTGGGGTTCTCCGGATCGGCTGCGACCACCTCAGGCGTTCCCTGGGCGATGATGCGGCCGCCGCCGTCGCCTCCCTCGGGGCCGAGGTCGATCACCCAGTCGGCGGTCTTGATGACATCGAGGTTGTGTTCGATCACCACCACGGTGTTGCCGTGGTCACGCAGCGTGTGCAGCACCTTGAGCAGCATGTCGATATCCTGGAAATGCAGGCCGGTGGTGGGTTCGTCCAGGATGTAGAGCGTGCGGCCCGTGGAGCGGCGCGACAGCTCCTTGGAGAGCTTGACGCGCTGCGCCTCGCCGCCCGACAGGGTTGTCGCCTGCTGGCCGACCTTCACGTAGTCGAGGCCGACGCGCGCCAGG
>CAIPGJ010000312.1 GCA_903864555.1 uncultured Pseudomonadota bacterium
GCCTTGGTCCGGACAGCATGCCGCGCTGGCAGAACCTATCAGTCGCCAGCGGCACACAAAACACCTCGCCACCAGGCGCGCAGCAGGCCCCACATGCAGGCTCCACGGAGAAGCACCATGACCATTCGACCGATCGTTGCGATCACCCTGTTCTCGCTGTTGTCCGGCAGCGCCATCGCGGCCTGGCCGGAGAAGCCCATGCGCCTGGTGCTGCCCTTCCCGCCGGGTGGTGGCGCGGACATCATGGCGCGCCCCATGGCGCAGAAACTCACGGAGACGCTGGGCCAACCGGTGCTCATCGACAACAAGGGCGGCGCGGGTGGCACTGTCGCCGCGGAAATGGTCGCCAAATCGCCCGCCGACGGTTACACCCTGTTCTTTGCCACCGTGGGCACCCAGGCCATCAACGTCGGTCTGTATCCCAAGCTCGGTTACGACCCGGTGCGCGACTTCGCGCCCATCGCGCTCACCCACAATGCGCCGCGCATCCTCATCGTGCATCCGTCTATCCCGGCCAAGAGCGTTGCCGAACTCATCACCTACGCCAAGGCCCATCCGGGCAAGTTGAGTTTCGCCTCGGCTGGCAGCGGTGGCACCAACCATCTTTCCGGCGAGCTGTTCAAGATGATGACCGGCGTCGACATGGTGCACGTCCCCTACAAGGGCGCGGGCCCGGCGGTGGCCGACGTGCTGGCCGGCCGTGTGCCGCTGACTTTCGATTCCATCCCGGTGTGGATCCCGCACATCAAGGCGGGCAAGGTGAGGGCGCTGGGCGTCACCTCGCTGCAGCGCTCGGCCACCGTGCCGGACCTGCCCACCATCTCGGAGTCCGGGCTGAAGGGCTTCGATGTGTCCAACTGGCTGGGCGTGTTCGCCCCGGCCAACACCTCGCGCGACATCGTCTCCCGCCTCAATGGCGAGCTGAAGAAGATCATGGCCGACACCGAAATCCGCCGGCAGCTGGTCGAGCAGGGCGTCGAGGCCATGTACACCACGCCTGAAGCGCTGGGTGAACTGGTGCGCAAGGACATCGAGAAGTGGACCAAGCTGGTGAAGCTTTCGGGGGCGAAGCCGGACTAAGAGCGCCTAACAGAACTGCCGTCACAGGCACTCTAAAGGCCGGCGCCGACCCATCCCGGTCCGGCATCAGTGGAAATCGTCCTCCCGCTGGTGCCGCATGGCAAGGACACTCACGATGTTTTGCGGCTCTATCTCGAAAAGAGCGACGTAGCCGCTGGAGCCAAAGTCAATGACCAGTTCCCGGAGGTAGGGATTGCCTGGTGTCGCCTTGCGGCATGAGTAAGGGGAGAAGCGTAAAAATTCCAAGCCTGTTTGGATGGCGGCAAGCGCGCGTTCCGCAGCGTCGACATCCTTGTTGAGCAGGAAGTCATAGAGCCGCAGCAGATCGTCTTCGGCTTCGGGCGTGAAGCGGATCTTGTGCTCCGGCATGGCTAGCCGGAGCGTTTGCGTGCCACGGCCAGCTTGCGTTGCAGTTTGGCCACGACCTTGTCGGCCGGGACATACTGACCGGTCTGGCGTGCCCGGGCGGAACTGGCCAGGCCACGCGCGACGAAGGCCTGCTGTGCCTCCCGAAGTTCGATACTTCGCGTCACGGCATCAAGGACAAAGCCGGACAAGGTTTCCCCTTCCTCCAGCAGGGCTTCGGCTTTTCGGCGCAGCTCCGGGGTTACACGGAGCGGAGGGATGGTCGTCGATTTCACGCAGCCTCCTGCATTGCATTTGCGATTCATTGTACAGAATTTGCCTGGTCATGAAAGTCGCTGATCGGGCACCCGCAAGCGTCTCACGCCGGGCAGGACTGGTTAAACTGGCTTTCCGGACCGCCATAACGCAAAACAACAGGCGCTTGGGGCAACAATGACCAACACCAAGGAGGCAATGATGGCAGCAGGAAAGAGGGTGCATTTCGGAGTGGCGGCGCTGACACTCGCCGCGGTGCAGATGGCTTGTGTGGCGGATGCCGTGGCGCAAGCCTGGCCGGCGCGACCGGTGCGCATCATCGTGCCCTATGGCGCCGGCGGCGGAACGGACGTGCTGGTGCGCTTGATCGGCAACAAGTTCGTCGAATCCACCGGACAGACGTTCATTCTGGATAATCGTCCGGGTGCGGCCGGCAATCTGGCTTCTGAAGTGGTGGCCAAATCTAGGCCGGATGGCTACACGGCGCTCTTTCCAAGCGCATCCTTTGCCATCAATGCCACCGCCTACAAGACCAGCAGCTTTGACACACTCAAGGACTTCCAGCCCATCAGCTGGGTGCTGTCCTCTCCACTGGTGCTGTGCGTGCATCCTTCGGTGCCGGCACGCACGGTGCAGGAGCTGGTGGCCCTGGCCAAGGCCAAGAAGGGTTCCTTGAATGGCGCCTCGGCCGGGAACGGCGCGCTTGGACACCTGTCCCTCGAAATGTTCAAGCAGCTCACCGGTGTCGATGTGCTGCATGTGCCCTACAAGGGCGGGGCGCCCGCCATCAATGCGCTGGTGGCCGGTGAGGTCAGCCTGTTCTTTGCCAGTGCGCTCACCTCCAAGCCCCACGTCGACAGCGGCAGGGTGCGCGCCCTGGCGGTGACCACCGCCAAGCGCTCGGCCATCCTGCCCGATCTGCCCACGCTGGGGTCGATCTACCCGGGATTCGAGCTGGATCAGTGGTATGCGCTGCTGTACCCGGCAGGCGTGCCCGCCGATATCGTCAGCAGGATGAATGGCGAGATCGTCAAGGCCCTGGGCGCGCCCGATGTGCGTGCCTTCCTGGAAAAGCAGGGGGTCGACCCGGTGGGCAGCACGCCCGACGAGCTGGGTGCTTACCTGCGCAGCGAGGTGGACAAGTACGCCAGGCTGATCAAGGCGGGCAACATCAAGTTTGAATAACCGGGCCGATCCATCCAGGCAGAACCATCGCGGTAGAACATTCACGGCCGAACGACAGCACGACAGCACGGGGAGGACAATCATGGCAGGGCAAGCGGCTGCGGCACTGAAACCGGACCAGGAACTGGTCGACATCGCAGCTTATCTTTGTGACTACGAGGTGGATAATCCGGCGGCCGTTGCTTGTGCGCGGCGCTGCTTCATCGACACCCTGGCTTGCCTGCTGGAGGCGCTGGCCTACCCGGATTGCACCCGCCACATGGGCCCGGTGGTGCCGGGGGCCACACTGACCGGCGGCGCCCGCGTGCCGGGCACCCCGTATGAGCTTGATCCGGTGACGGCCACCTTCAACATCGGCATTGCGCTGCGCTGGCTGGACATGAGCGACGGCTTTGTCGCCGTGCAGGGCAGCCATCCTTCCGACAACCTCGCCGGCATCCTGGCTACCGCCGACTACCTCAGCCGCCAGCGCATCGCCGCCGGCAAGCCGCCGCTGGTGGTGGCAGACGTGCTGCGCGCCCTGGTCAAGGCCTACGAAATCCAGGGCGGCCTGAGCCTGGCAAACAACTTCAATGCCAGCAGCCTCGATCACGTCATCCTCACCAAGGTGGCCACGGCAGGCGGCGTGGCGCGCATGCTGGGCGGTGGTTTCGAGGCAGTATTGAGCGCCGTGTCCAATGCCTGGATGGACCCGGGCCTGCGCATCCACCGCCAGGATCCGGGCACCGGCCCGAGGAAGGGCTGGGCGGCGGCGGATGCATCCACCCACGGCGTGCGCCTGGCCATCATGGCGGTGAAGGGCGAGCCGGCCTACCCGCAGGTGCTGTCGGCGAATAAGTGGGGCTTCTATGATGTCTACCGCAAGGGCCGGCCCTTCGAGTTCCAGCGTCCCTATGGCGACTATGTCATCCAGAATGCCATCCTCAAGTTTGTCGCCGCCTGCATGCATGCCCAGACGGCCGTCGAGTGCGCGCTCATCCTGCATCCGCAGGTGCGCGACCGGCTGCATGACATTGAACGCATCGAGATTTTCTGCCACCAGGCCTCGATGGAGCTGATCGACAAGTCCGGCCCCTTGCGCCATGCCGCCGATCGCGACCACTGCGTGCAGTACATCGTGGCCGTCGGCCTGATCTTCGGGCGCATGGCGCCGGCTGACTACGAGGACGCTCTGGCCGCCGACCCGCGCATCGATGCCTTGCGCGCGACCATGACGGCGGCGGAGGATCCCGCCTTCACCGCCGGCTACAACGATCCGGCACGCCGCTCCAGCCCCAATGGCGTGCAGGTCTTCTTCAGGGACGGGAGCACCACCGGCCGCGTCGATGTCGAATACCCCGCGGGCCATCCGAAGCGGCGCGAGGAGACCCAGGCGCTGTTCCGGCGCAAGTTCGTCGATGCCGTGGGGCGGCGCTTTGCCGGTGAGCAGGCCGGCCGGATACTGGCCGCCTGTGAGGATGCCCAGGTCCTCGATGCCCTGCCGGTGAACGAGTTCATGGCGCTGTTCTGCGCCTGAGTATCGTGATAATAATTACAGTGTTAATCTAATTTTATAAACAGGTATTGTATGTAAATGATCATAATGTCGTGACCCCTGCATGGGCATCGCGGCACTTCCTGGCGCTGAACGACGGGGTCAGCTGCCGCGAAGCATGGGACCAGGTCTCGACCAGGGACCAGGACCCGACCAGATCAGGCCCCGACACAATCTGCACAGGAGCAGCGGCATGGCCAAAACAGTGGGCAGCGGTGCATACACCTACGAGGTGCTGGAGGACTGGCAGCAACTGCCCGAAGGCTGGCGCGCGCCGATGTCCTCGGTCACCGTGGACTCGCAGGGGCGGGTCTATGGTTTTTGCCGCGGCGAGCATCCGGTCATCGTGTTCGACAGGGATGGCCGTTTCCTCGGTTCCTGGGGCGAGGGCCTCTTCGCCATGCCGCATGACATCCATGCCGATCACCAGGACAACATCTGGATCATCGACCGGGACTATAGCCAGATCTTCAAGTTCACCCCGGAGGGCCGGCTGCTCATGACCATCGGTGAACGGGGGCGCTATTCGGACACCGGCGTCGGCCCGGGCATCCAGTCCACGGGTTACAAGCACGTGAAACAACCGGGCGGCCCGTTCAACCTGCCCACCGGCCTCGATGTCAGCGAGTCGGGCGAGATATTCATCGCCGACGGCTATGCCAACTGCCAGGTGCACCGCTTTTCGGCCGACGGCAGGCATCTCGCCTCCTGGGGGCAGCCCGGCAGCGGTCCGGGCGAGTTCGTGCTGCCGCACGACGTGTGGCTGGACAGCCGCGGGCGCGTGCTGGTCGCCGATCGCGAGAATGACCGCATCCAACTGTTCACCCAGGCCGGAGAATTCATCGGCATATGGCCGACCCCGCTGATCGGCGTGGCCGCCATCTGGGTCGATGCCCAAGGCTATGTCTATGTGCCCGAACACAACAGCGGCCAGTTCAGCGTGCTTAACCTGGACGGTGAGCGCCTGGCACGCTGGGGTTCGCCCAAGTGCCGCAGCTGCCACGATGTGAGCGGCGATGCCGAGGGCAATGTCTATTTCGTGCAGCCCCTGGACAACGAGGGCAGCAAGGGGCGGCGTATCGTCAAGTATGCGCGCACGGGGAGCTGACTTGTCGAGTGACTCCCTGGCAGCGATGCCGCGTTTGAAAGCCCGCCACTGCAGGTTCTTCACCGATTTCGGGGAAAGGTCTGATATCTGCCAAAACTGTCGCCAGTGCCTGGCGAACAATGGCCTCATATGTGGAAGCAGGGA
>CAIPGJ010000313.1 GCA_903864555.1 uncultured Pseudomonadota bacterium
AAGCTGGGTGCGGAAACGGCCCTGTATGCCACCACACCGGCGGAGTTCAAGCGTTATGCCCAGAACGAAACGGCGCGCTGGAAGAAGCTGGTCAGCGACAACAACATCCGGTTCGACGATTAGAGCCGGCATCCACGGAGACTGTTTCATGCCCAAGCCGGTATTGCCGGCCGCCCTTGCTGCGGCCCTGTTGTCCTTCACGGGCCTTGCCGCCCTGTCACCGGCCACCAGCCTGGCCCAGGCTGACTATCCCGCCAAAACGGTGCAGGTGGTGATCCCCTATGCGCCAGGCGGCACCACCGATGTCGAGGCACGCCTCTACGCGCAGAAGCTGGGCGATGCATTCGGCAAGTCCTTCGTGCTCGATTTCAAGCCGGGTGCCGGCTCGGTGTTCGGCAGCAACCTGGTGGCGAAGGCCGCTCCGGATGGCTACACCATCCTCATGACCACGGCCTCCATCGCGGTGTCGCCGGCCCTGGTGAAGGACCTGCCCTACGACCCGGCGAAGGACTTTGCGCCGGTGTCGCTGATGAGCAAGCGCGCCACGTTGTTGCTCATGCACCCGTCCAATCCGTTCAAGACCTTCCCGGAATATCTGGCCTATGCGAAAGCCAATCCGGGCAAGATCAATTTCGGCACTTCGGGTGCGGGCGGCATCATCCACCTGTCCGGGGCCTGGCTCTCCAGCCTCACCAACACCCAGGTCACCTTCGTGCACTACAAGGGCTCCGGGCAGATGTACACCGACCTGCTGGCCGGGCGGGTGCATGTCACCCCGGTCACCTTCACCACCGGGCTGCCCTATATCAAGTCGGGCAAGCTGGTGCCGCTGGTGGTGACCTCGGCCGAGCGTTCGAAACTGCTCGATATGCCCACGGTGGCCGAGCAGGGCGTGCCCGGCTACGAGTACCCCAGCTGGTTTGGCGTGCTCGCCCCGGCTGGCACCCCGGCGCCCATCGTCAACAAGTTGAGCGCGGAGCTGGCGAAGATCGCAAGATCGCCCGAGGTGGTGAAAAAGCTCGCCGAAGCCGATGGCAGTTTCATGGTGGGCAGCACGCCCGAGCAGTTCCGCCAGATGATCGTCACCGAAACGGCCCGCTGGAAGAAGCTGGTGCAGGACACCGGCATCAAGCTGGAGGAATGACGGTCAGCAGGGTGTTGCAAGAGGGGGATACGATCCCCCATGTTCCCCTTGTCCCCTGAATGGGGGGGCTATTGAAAATCGCTTCCCGGAAGCCTGTGTGCATGATTTGAACAAGGACCTTCCGGGAAGCGATTTTCAACAGCCTGTCAGGTCAGTGCTGATTGAGTCCCCGAAGAAGGACCCACGCCCAAAAAGGAGGTTCACATGTCGCAATCCGCAATCCGGAAATATGCAGTGGCATTCCCGCTGGTGGCGCTGGCCTG
The DNA here is from genome assembly GCA_903864555.1 of uncultured Pseudomonadota bacterium. The sequence continues at coordinate 1,408 of CAIPGJ010000313.1, forward strand.
TCTGCCTGGCGCAGTGTGCGCCCAGGCGCCCGACTACCCGTCCCGACAGGTGACCATCATCGTGCCGACCGATCCGGGCGGACTGGTCGATCTGCTCGCGCGCACCGTCGGCCATGGTTTGTCGGAGGCGTGGAGGCAGCCGGTGGTGGTGCAGAACCTGCCAGGGGCGACCTACCAGATCGGCACCTCG
>CAIPGJ010000314.1 GCA_903864555.1 uncultured Pseudomonadota bacterium
CTGGGCGCGGTGACGGTGGCCACAGCCTGCGTGCTGAAAGGCTCGGTGGGCGAGGGCATCGCCGTGCTGCCCGGGGGGGACACCAAGCTGGTGTCTGTGGAGCATCCCACGGGTGAGTTCTCGGTGGAACTGGGACTGGATCCCGCCGATCCGCAATCGGTGACGCGCTCGGCGCTGCTGCGCACGGCCCGCCTCATTATGCGCGGGGAGGTGCTGATCCCTGCTGCAGTGTGGGACGGTCGGAAGACCGCGCGCCTGGCGGCCTGAACCTTCAAGTCAAGCAGGACCATCATGAAAATCATTCCCCCGCCGGATCCGCATCCGGTCAAGCCGGCCTGGAAGCTGCCACCGGGCGCCTGCGACGCCCACTGCCACATCTACGGGCCGGCGGCAAAGTTTCCCTATGTGCCGGGCACGCCCTACCTGCCGCCGGACGCCGGCTATGAAGACCTGCGCGCCCTGCATGACCACCTCGGTCTGGAACGCGCTGTCATCGTGCATGCCGCGCCGCACGGCACGGACCTGCGCGTCACGCTGGATGGCATCGCGCGAAGCAACGGCCGCTATCGTGGCGTCGGCGTGGTCAGACCCGATATCACCGATCGGGAACTGGAGGATCTGCACGCCGGCGGCATCCGCGGCATCCGCTACAACTTCGTCGCCCATCTGGGTGGTGCGCCACTGATCCCGGATTTCGAGCGCATGCTGGCACGCATCAAGCCGCTGGGCTGGCATGTGGTGTTGCACTTCGATGCCAAGGACATCCCCGGGCATGCCGACCTGATCCGGCGCATCCCCGTGCCCTTCGTGGTCGACCATATGGGCCGCGTCGAGGCGCAGCACGGCCTCGACCAGGAACCCTTTCGTATCCTCATGGACCTGATGAAGAACCCGCTCGCCTGGGTGAAGGTGTGCGGCTCGGAGCGGGTGTCGAGCAAGGGGCCACCTTTCCTTGATGCGATTCCCTTTGCCAAAGCGCTGATCGAGGCTGGACCGGACCAGATCCTGTGGGGCACCGACCGGCCGCATCCCAATGTGAAGTGGATGCCCAATGACGGAGAACTGGTGAACTTGTTTTCACGGTTCACCGATGATGAGGCGTTGCGGCGCAAGGTGCTGGTCGACAATCCGACCCGCCTGTACTGGAACGACAAGCCCTGAACACCCGCTGAAAAAATACCGGAGAGATCATCATGAAGACCGTCGTCGTGCGCAACATTCCCCGCTGTGATCCGCAGATCGTCGCCGCGCTACAGGCCTCGGGCACCTCCACTGTGCACGAGGCCATGGGCCGCATCGGCCTGATGAAGCCGCACATGCGCCCCATCTATCCTGGCGCACAGGTGGCCGGCAGCGCCGTCACCGTGCTGGTCCATCCCGGGGACAACTGGATGATCCATGTCGGCATCGAGCAGTGCAAACCCGGTGACATCATGGTGGTGGCCTGCAGCGCCGACAACACCGACGGCATGGTGGGCGAACTGATCGCCACCTCGCTGATGGCCCATGGCGTGAAGGGCATGATCCTGGATGCCGGTTGCCGCGACGTGCGGGTGCTGACGGAGATGAAGTTCCCGGTCTGGTCACGCGCCATTTCCTCAAAGGGCACCATCAAGTCCACCCTGGGCAACGTCAACCTGCCGGTGGTGTGCGCCGGCGCCGCCGTCAACCCGGGTGATGTCATCGTTGCCGACGACGACGGCGTGGTGGTGGTGCCGCTGGCCGATGCCAAGCGGGTGAGCGTGCTGGCGCAGGAACGGGTGGAGAAGGAAAACGCCAACCGCAAGCGTTACGAAAAGAGCGAACTGGCGCTGGACATCAATAACATGCGGCCCGCACTGGAAAAGCTCGGGCTGCGCTATGTCGACAGCGCAGCCGACCTGGACCAGGCATGACGGGGGGCGGATGCCGGCCTGCGCGCCAGCCGGAATCCGGGGGGACCTCAACGGCCGCTCTGAGAAACTGAAGGAGACAACATGAAGAACGCAAGCACGATGTCGATCGGCCTGGCCGCATTGCTGGCGGCGCCCCTGGCTGTACAGGCGCAGGCCTATCCCAACAAGCCCATCCGGCTGGTGAACCCCTTCGCACCGGGAGGTACCACCGAAATCATCGCGCGCACCGTCGCGGCGGAACTGTCCAAGAACATGGGGGTGCAGTGGATTCTTGACAGCAAGCCCGGTGCCGGCGGCAACATCGCCATGGAGGAAGTGCTGCGCGCCCCCGCCGATGGTTACACCCTTGTCGTCGGCCATATCGGCACGCTGGCGGTGAACCCCTACATGTTCGAGAAGCTGCCCTTCGATACCAACCGCGACTTCGCGCCGATTTCGCTGTGGGTGAAGGTGCCGCAGCTGTATGTGGTGCATGCCGACGTGCCCGTGAAGGACCTGCGCGAATTCGTCAAGCTGGTGCAGTCCAAACCGGGCACCATGAGCTACGGCTCGGCCGGCATCGGCTCTGCCGGCCATCTGGCCACCGAGTACTTCAAGCTGGTGTCGAAGATCAACCTGCTGCACGTGCCCTACAAGGGAACGGGTCCGCAGCTTATTGACCTGGTTGCCGGGCGCAACCAGTTTGCCGCCCTGGGCACCCCGCCGC
>CAIPGJ010000315.1 GCA_903864555.1 uncultured Pseudomonadota bacterium
CAACCGGACTGGTCCTGGTTGCAGCGAGCGGAATATGCGCTGCCGCAGACAATGCCGCTGATGCCGGTTCCTACCCCAGCCGCGCCGTGCGCCTGGTGGTGCCGTTTCCCGCGGGCAGTCCCAGCGACATCCTGGCGCGCGTCATCACCGAGCCGCTGGGACAACGCTTGGGCAGGCCCCTGGTGGTGGACAACCGGGCCGGCGCTGGTGGCCTGGCCGGGGTCGAGGCGGTGGCCACGGCAGCGCCGGATGGCTACACGCTGGTGCTGGGCGGCACCGGCGCGCTCGCCATCAGTCCGGCGCTGCGGGAGGCCATGCCTTACAACGTCGCGCGTGATTTCGCGCCCATCGTGCTCGCCGCCTCGTTTGCCCAGATGCTGGTGGTGGGCAACCAGGTGCCGGTAAACACGGTGAAGGAACTGCTCGCGCTGGCCAAGGCACAGCAAGGCAAGGGCCAGCTCAACTATGCATCGGGCGGGATCGGCGCAGTCAATCATCTGGCCGGCGAGCTGTTCAATGGCGCCGTCGGAATCACGGCCACCCACATCCCCTACAAGGGCGGCACGCCTGCCGCCATCAACGACATCATGGGCGGACAGGTGCAGTACATGTTCAGCGGCGTGAGCATCCTGCTGCCGCATGTGAAGGCGGGCAAATTGAAGGGCATCGCGGTGGCGGCTCCGGCGCGCTCGGTGCTGGCGCCCGACCTGCCCACGGTCATCGAGTCGGGCGTGCCCAATTTCACCGTGGAGGTGTGGGTGGGCCTGCTCGGGCCGGCGAAGACGCCGCAGCCAGTCGTCGCCAGGGTCAATGCGGAAACCAATGCCGTGCTGAATTCGGTGGAGGTGCGCAATCGCCTGGTGGCCCTCGGGGCGGAGGCGGTGGGCGGCACGGCAGAGGCGTTCCGCAACTACATCGCGAAAGACGCGGACAAGTGGCTGCGGGTGATCCGCAGTGCCAACATCAAAGAAGAATGAGTCAAGGAAGAATGAGGCAGCCGTCATGAAGTGGATGGAAGTCAATGGCGTCACCCTGAGATATGAGCTGGCCGGGGACAAGCCCGAAACGGTGGTGCTGATCCATGAACTGGGCGGATCGCTGGACAGCTTCGATGAATGTGCCGGGCTGTTCCAGCAGCATTTCCGGACGCTGCGCTACGACCAGCGCGGCTTCGGTCACTCCGAGAAAGTGCGCCTGCCAATGTCGATGGACGACATGGTGGCCGACCTTGAGGGCCTGCTCGATGGCCTGGGCATCACCGGGCCAGTGCACGTGACCGGGGCCGGGGTTGGCGGCGGGCTGTCGATCGCGTTCGCCGCGCGCCGGCCTGAACGCGTCGCCCGCATGGTGGTGGCCAGTCCCGCCACCTTCATCCCGTCCGAACTGCACGACCGGCTGGTGGCGCGTGCCGCCATGGTGGAGAAGGAAGGCATGCGCTGTTTCGCCGACCTGAGCCTGTCCCTTTCGTATCCGGCAGTGCTGCGCGGAAACCAGGAACGCTTTGCCCAGTATCGCCTGCGCTGGCTGTCCAATGACCCGTTCTGCTTTGCCGCCATCAACCGCATGCACATGAAAACCAACCTCGAACCGGAGCTGGGGAAGGTGCTTTGTCCGACCCTGGTGATCGGCACGACGCACAATGAGATCCGCACCCCGGCCATGAGCCGGAAGGTGGCCGAGGCCATTCCCGGCGCGCGTTTCGTCGTTGCCGATACTGGCCATTTCATGCCGGTGGAAACCCCGGAACTGTTTGCGCAGCACGCGATCCCGTTTTTTCGCGGAGAATAATCGCTACCAGACTGGTCATCGGCCGATTGCCGGGTTTTCCCGCGCAGCGTCCGGTGCACCAGCGTCAATTGTCAAATGAGGAACTGAAACCATGGACCTGGCATTCACCCGAGACGAAGTCGATTTCCGCAACGAGGTCAGGGATTTCTGCAAGTCGCAACTGCCCGAAAGCCTCCGCCGCAAGCAGATACAGGGCCAGCGCCTGTCGCGCGAGGATGTCGTCAACTGGCAGAAGATTCTCGATCGCAAGGGCTGGGCGGCGCCGCTGTGGCCGCTGGAGCATGGCGGTACCGGCTGGAACGCGGTGCAGTACTACCTGTTCAAGGAAGAGTGTTTCCGCAACTGGGCGCCCGAGGGCTTCTCGCAGAACGTGCAGAACGTCGGTCCGGTGATCTGCGCCTATGGCACGCCGGAGCAGAAGGCCTTCTTCCTGCCGAAGATACGCAACCTGGATATCTGGTTCTGTCAGGGGTTCTCCGAGCCGGGCTCCGGTTCCGACCTGGCTTCGCTGAAGACGCGTGCCGAGCGTGACGGCGATGAATACGTGGTCAACGGTCAGAAGCTGTGGACCAGCGGCGCGCACCACTCTGACTGGATCTATGCGCTGGTGCGCACCGACCCGAATGCCAAGAAGCAGAAGGGCATCAGCTACCTGCTGATCGACCTGAAGACCCCGGGCATCGAGATCCGCCCGGTGATGACGCTGGACGGCAACCGTCACGTCAATGAGGTGTTCTTCAACAATGTGCGGGTGCCGGCGACAAACCTGGTCGGCCAGGAAAACCAGGCCTGGAGCTACGCCAAGTACCTGCTCGGGCACGAGCGCGTCGGCATTGCCCGCACCGGGCTGTCGAAGGCACGCGTGGCCATGGCCAAGGAGAAGGCGCGCGAAGTCATCATCGATGGCAAACCCCTGTCCGAGGATGAGCGCTTCCGCGAGAAGCTGGCCCTCATCGAAGTGGAACTGAAGGCGCTGGAGATCACCAACATGATGGTGGTGGCCGAGATGAACAAGAGCACCACCCCGAAGCAGGACCCGCGCGCCTCGGTGCTCAAGCTCAAGGGCTCGGAGATCCAGCACTCGACCACGGAAATCCTCATGGAGATTGCCGGCCCGCAGGCCATGGCGCGGCAGGTGGAGTTCCTCACCGGCAAGACCGACACGCCGCTGGCTGAACCCTGGCAGGCGACCTCGGCGCTGAATTACTTCATCACGCGTGCCGCCACCATCTACGGTGGCACCAGCGAAGTCCAGCGCAACGTCGTGGCCAAGGCCATCCTCGGCCTGTAGTCGATTCCGGGCACCTCA
>CAIPGJ010000316.1 GCA_903864555.1 uncultured Pseudomonadota bacterium
ATCTGCCCGACCCGGTCACCCCCAGCAGGGTCTGGAAGGCCTCGCCGTCGTGAACCCCCTCGACCAATTGCTCGATCGCGCGCGGCTGGTCCCCGGCCGGTGGATAGGGCTGGAACAGCTCAAATGGCGAACCGGGAAAGGAAACGAACTCGCCCTGGGGAGCGGCTACAGGCGCGCTTGGAACTTCGGACAGATCAGACATGCATAAAATCTCGGGCAATCCGGGCAGATTAACCCATGCCCGCGAGCCTCACAGACAACCAAGGATCTCCATGTCGATGTTTTCTGCCGTCGCGATGGCCCCCCGCGACCCCATCCTGGGCCTCAACGAGCAATTCGCCGCCGACACCAGCCCCCACAAAGTCAACCTGGGCGTGGGCGTCTATTACGACGACGAGGGCAAGCTGCCCCTGCTGGCCTGCGTACGCCAAGCCGAGCAGCAAATGAATGCCTCGCCCAAGGCGCGCGGCTACCTGCCGATTGACGGCATTGCGGCCTATGACCAAGCGGTCAAGAGCCTCGTCTTTGGTGCCACCAGCGAGCCAGTGACCAGCGGCCGGGTGGCCACGGTCCAGGCCCTGGGCGGCACCGGTGGCCTGAAGATCGGCGCCGATTTTCTGCGCCAACTCTCGCCCCAGGCCCAGGTGCTGATTTCGGACCCCAGCTGGGAAAATCACCGCGCCTTGTTCACCCAAGCCGGGTTCACGGTGGGCACCTACGCCTACTACGACGCGGCCCGCCGCGGGGTGAATTTCGACGGCATGCTCGCAGCCCTGCATGGTGCGGCTGCTGGCACGATCGTGGTGCTTCACGCCTGCTGCCACAACCCCACCGGCTACGACATCACCCCGGCCCAATGGGACCAGGTGGTCGCCGCCTGCCAAGCGCGCCAGCTGGTGCCCTTCCTGGACATGGCCTACCAGGGCTTCGGCCATGGGATCGCCGATGACGGCGCGGTGATCGGCAAGTTCGTCGCCGCTGGGCTCACCTTCCTGGTCTCGACCTCCTTTTCCAAGAGCTTCAGCCTTTACGGCGAGCGGGTCGGCGCACTGTCGGTGCTGTGCCAGGACAAGGACGAGGCGGCCCGGGTGCTGTCCCAGCTCAAGATCATGATCCGCACCAACTACAGCAACCCGCCCACCCACGGCGGCACGGTGGTGGCCGCCGTGCTCGGTACACCGGAACTGCGCGCGCTATGGGAGAAGGAGCTCGGCGAGATGCGGGTCCGCATCAAGCAGATGCGTGTCGCCCTGGTCGACAAGCTCAAGGCTGCGGGGGTGAAGCAGGACATGTCTTTCATTACCACCCAAATCGGTATGTTCAGCTACTCGGGCCTTTCTAAAGACCAGATGGTGCGCCTGCGCTCTGAGTTTGGCGTGTACGGCACCGATACGGGCCGCATGTGTGTGGCTGCGCTCAACAGCAAGAACATCGACTACGTCTGCGCGTCGATTGCTAAAGTAGTCTGATTTTTCAAGCCTTTTAGGGCTGTAGCCCCCGCGGAATATGCGCGGGCAGCTCCTAAATTGCTAGCAGGTTAGTTGACCAGCCCCAGCTCGGTCACAAACTGGAACAGTGCCGCAGCGGCGGCTTCCTTGGGAAACGGGTGATCCAGATTGGGGGAGCCCATGCGCATGGTTCGAGGGAAGGGGCTGTAGGACAAGTCCCAGTGGTGGCCGCGCAACATGGCCAGGTCAGTGGCCATGGGCATGTGAATTTTGGAGCACTTCTGGGTTACCTGCATGTCGTTGTTG
>CAIPGJ010000317.1 GCA_903864555.1 uncultured Pseudomonadota bacterium
GGAAGCCCATGTCGAGCATTTCGTCCGCTTCGTCGAGAACGACGAACTGCAGTGCCGAAAGGTCCAGCGCGCCGCGTTCCAGGTGATCGCGCAACCGGCCCGGCGTGCCGACGACAATGTGCGTTCCGGCATAGAGCGCACGGCGTTCCCGCGAGGGGTCCATGCCGCCGACGCAGGTGGTCATGCGCAGGTTCAGTTCGCCAAACAGCCAGGTGAGCTCCAGGCTGACCTGCAAGGCCAGCTCACGCGTCGGGGCAATCACCAGCGCCAGCGGGGCACCGGGCGGGGGCAGCTGCGCCCCGTCGGCCAGCAGCTGCATGCCCATGGCAAGGCCGAAAGCAACCGTCTTGCCAGAGCCGGTCCGGGCGGAAACGATCAGATCGCGGCGCAGGGCTTCAGGCTCGATAACGGCGGCCTGGACAGACGTGGGGGCGCTATAGCCCCGGGCGGTAAGGGCAGCGCAAAGCGGCGTGGGGAGTTCGGAAAAGGGCATGGGCCTCGATACTGGTACGACGCAGGAAAAGGGATCAGCCAGAAGGGCGATGGCGTCGATCAGGGGAGCGCCCGGCTTTTTGCGGCCCACGGCCGGTTGCGCCGCCCTTAGCGGGAAATTGTCGTTTACGCCACCACCAAGTTGCAGTGCAGCAAAACCACTTTTGAAGCATGCGCGATGCGCCTTGCGCGTAACCAAATACGCTATCCGCCAGCTCTGCCAGCAAGCAATCGCCATTGGCGGCCTGATCGGCATGGCGCATAGTGCGCTACTTCGGCAGTTGCGGCCGGCAAGGCGGGAGGCTTACCGGAACCATGTTCAAGATTCGTCCCTTGGCGATCGATACCTATCCCGAAAACACGGCATTGCTGCCGCGCATTGATAGGGGCTATGGCGCAGAACAGTTCCAGGCCCTGCGCAAGATCGAGATTTTCCATGCTGGCTGCACCATCCTGGCAACGGATTACATACCTGGCCCCTCCTCCATGGCGCTGATACCAGCGCTGGCTGTCGTTAGCCTCTGCCTGGGGTTCGACTAGGATATGGCTGTGCCGCCAGACCTGCTGCCTACCGGATTAAGCGCCGCCGTCGCCGCCGAACGCCTGAGAACGGAAGGTCCAAATGAACTGCCCCGGCATGGGCAACGGACGTTCGGTGGCATTCTGATCGATGTCATGCGTGAACCAATGCTGCTCCTCCTGCTGGGCGCTGGCCTTGTCTACCTGGCGCTGGGAGACACGCAGGACGCCTTGATCCTGGTCGGGTTCGCCGGACTTTCGATAGTCATTACCGTTGTCCAGGAGGCGCGCACGGAGCGCGCCCTCGAAGCGCTGCGCGACATGACCAGCCCCCGGGCTCTGGTTATACGCGATGGACAACGTGTCCGCATTGCCGGACGCGACGTGGTTTGCGGTGATCTTGTGGTCCTGGCTGAAGGCGATCGGGTGCCAGCAGATGGCTGGATCGCCGAGAACGATGGGCTTCATCTCGACGAATCGTTGCTGACCGGCGAGTCTGTGGCGGTGCGCAAGCGTGCCGCGGTCACGGCACCA
>CAIPGJ010000318.1 GCA_903864555.1 uncultured Pseudomonadota bacterium
CCATGAATGAAGACCATGGTTGTGGCTTGCAGGCAGTCTGTTCAAATCCCGGGCAGCGGTAGAAATCCCCCCGCGCGACTGCGTCGCGTCGGCCCCCTTTGACAAGGGGGTAAACCGCACGGCGCTCCACGAATCGGGAACAACGTCCCTGAAAAGCTTCTGCCGTATGGGCGCGCCCGCAACACAGAAATCAGCCATCATTGATCTCGCCCTTGTCCAGGTGGATCAGCTTCTTCGCTGCATGGGCTGCATTGGCATCGTGGGTGACCATGATGATGGTCTTGCCCAGTTCGCTGTTGAGCCGCTGCATCATGGCGAGGATGTCCGAGGCGGACACCCGGTCGAGGTCACCGGTGGGTTCGTCGGCAACGATGAGACGCGGATCCGAGACGATGGCCCGCGCGATGGCCACACGCTGCTGCTGGCCACCCGACAGTTCATTGGGATAGTGCTGCATGCGGTCAGCCAGGCCCACTGCCTCCAGCGTGAGCTCGGCGCGTGCGCGACGTTCCGCGCGGGACAGGCTGGTGAGCATCAGCGGCAGTTCGACGTTCTCGCGCGCCGTCAGCACCGGCATGAGGTTGTAGAACTGGAAGATGAAGCCGACATTGGCGGCACGCCAGTCGGCCAGCTCGGATTCGCCCAGAGTGGTGATGTCCACGCCGCCCACACGCAACACCCCGGCGTCGGGCTTGTCGATGCCGGCGATGAGGTTGAGCAGGGTGCTCTTGCCCGAGCCCGAAGGCCCCATCAGCGCGGTGAAGTCCCCAGCCTGGATGTCCAGGCTGATGTCGGAGAGCACCGGCACCAACTGGTCGCCGCGCCGGTAAGCCTTGGCGAGATGGCGAATCTCCACCAGGGGCGCCTCGGCGGTGCGGGGAGCGGCCGCCGCTGCCTGGATGCCGCCACCGCCCTGTGCTTCCTGCTGGCCTGACCCCGAAGCCATCTGACCGATCACTTCTTGGCCGTCGTCACAGCGGCGCCGTCATGCAGCTTGGCCGAGGGATTGAGCACCACCTTGTCGCCCGCCTTCACCCCTTCCACCTGCAACAGCTCGCCCACCTTGTTGCCGACCTTCACCTCGACGCTGCTGACGCGCCCGTCCTTCACCACGTAGACGAGTTTGCGCCCATCGCGCTCGACCAGCGCGGCCGGCTGGATGGCAGTCACCGGCTTGCGTTCTTCGGGAGGCACGGCCTTTTCCAGCAGCGCCAGCTTGGCGCTCATGTCGGGCATCACGCGCGGATCGCGGTCGATGAAGCGCACCTTCACCGTGACCGTGGCCTTGGAACGGTCCACCGTCGGCACGATGCGCGCCACTTCACCGGCCAGGCGCACATCGGGCAGTGCATCGAGCTGGATCTCGCAGGGCTGGCCCACTTTGACCTTGCCGATGTTCGATTCGGACACGTCCGCCTCGACTTCCAGCGTGCTCATGTCGGCAATGCTGACCACCGCGCCCTTGCTGTTCACCGCCGCCGAAAACGGCGTGATGTTGTCCCCGACATTGGCATTCTTGGTGAGCACCATGCCATCGAAGGGCGCGCGGATCTCGGTCTGCTCCACCGCCACCTCGGCGACACGGCGCGCTGCCTCGGCTGATGCAATCGCCGCCCGGCTGCTCGCCAGCACCGCCCGCGCCTTCTCCACCCGTGCCACATCGGCGTCGTTCTGCGAGGGGGCGATGTATTGCTGGGCCAGCAGTTCCTTCGAGCGCTTCAGCTGCGCCTCGGCATCGCGCAGCTCGGCGCTGGCCTGGTCCATGCCGGCCCTGGCCACATTCACCTGGGCTGCGGCCTGCGCCAGCGAAGCGCGCACGTCCCGGCTTTCCAGCCGCGCGATCACCTCGCCCGCCTTCACCTGGCTGCCCTCGAGAACGCCCAGCCATTCCAGCCGCCCCTGCGCCTTGGAAGACAGCGCCGCGCTGCGCTGCGGCACCACATAGCCCGAGGCGTTGAGAATGGTGTAGTTCTGCGAGGGCCAGGCGCTGACCACGCTCACAGACTCGACGGCCTGAGGTGCAGCGAAGCGCATCCAGGCAAAGGCACCTGCGGCGGCGATGACCAGCGCGATGAGCACCAGGCGCAGACGCCAGCGCGGTTTGACAGCGGGCGCGGCTCCCGAGCGGTCGATGCGCAACCGGGAGAGGTCAGTATTCGTCATGAAGCGATCTTTCGGTGTTCCGTCCGGAATGCGTATTTTTGCAGGTCTGGGGGCCAAGCCCGCATATATTCGTGATTCATGCGTCATTCAGCGCAAAAACACCGGGACATCGCGGAACGGGTGCTTCGGCACCGGGACGTCGACACAGGGACTTCGACACAAGGAGGGCAGCAAAAGGACAAGCCAGGACAACGGAACCCGCCGGCAAGAGCGGCGCATGCATTGCCGGCGGGTGCGCCATGGTCCTGCCGGACCGTCTGGTCCCTGGCAGGTCAGCACCCTGCCCCAGCCGGCCCGAACGAGCCAGCCAATCAGGGGCGACGCCCTACTCGGACAGCTTGATGTTGGCCGACTTGACCACCTTGCCGAAGCGGGCATGGTCGGACTTCAGGATGGCGGCAAACTGGGCCGGCGTAGTGATGTAGGGCTCCACGCCCAGATTGGCCAGTTGCTGGATGGCATCGGGCTGGCGCTGGATGCGGGTGATTTCCGCGCCGATCTTGCCGATGATGTCCGCGGGCGTGCCAGCGGGCGCCAGCATGCCGAACCAGTTGGTCGCATCGTAGCCCGGCAGCCCCGCCTCGGCAAAGGTGGGCAAATCGGGCAGCGCCGGCGCACGCGCATCACCGGCAATGGCGATGGCGCGGATCTTTCCCGTCTTGATGTGGGGCAGCAGGTTGATCAGGTTGCTGAAGGTCATCTGGATCTGCCCGCCCATGAGATCGGTCATCACCGGACCGCCGCCCTTGTAAGGCACGTACTGGATCTTCACATCGGCCATCAGGAAGAACAGTTCGTTCACCAGGTGCTGGATGCCGCCGGAACCCACCGAGGCGGAATTGAGCTGGCCCGGCTGCGCCTTGGCCAGCGCAATCACCTCCTTGAGATTGTTGGCCGGCAGTTTCGGGTTGACCGCCAGCAGGTAGTTGCTGCGGATCACCATGCTGATCGGCGCAAAATCGCGAAAGGCATCGTAAGGCAGGTTGGACGCCAGGTGCGGGTTGATCACGTGGCTGGCCGTGACCATGATCAGGCTGTGCCCGTCGGCCGGCGAGCGCACCAGTGCTTCAGAGCCGATCACCGTATTGCCGCCCGGCCGGGTATCCAGCAGCACCTGCTGGCCCCAGGTCTCGGTCATCTTCTGGGTGAACACCCGCGCTACGGCGCTGGTGCTGCCCCCGGCCGCGTACGGCAGGATGACACGCATCGGCTTGTTGGGAAATTGCTGCGCCGTCTGGGCACTGACGCCCTGGATCCCGCCTGCGCCGGCCGCAGCCAGCAATGCACCCATCAGCAACCGCCGTGCGCGCGTGTTCGAGTGCAATGACATGGCTCTTCTCCTTGATCGTTCTCGTTATTGTATGGGTGGTTCCGCACCGGCATTCGCTGGCGATGCATCGATTTCCGGATATTGCGAGGTTTACCCCCTTGTCAAAGGTTCTTCACCGATTTCCGGGGAAAGGTCTGGTATCTGCGAATC
>CAIPGJ010000319.1 GCA_903864555.1 uncultured Pseudomonadota bacterium
ATGCCGGTGCTGGGCAATCTGTTTGGCACCACGCGGCGCGTGGCCATGGCCATGGGCGTGGCGGCGGACACTATCGATCCGCTGGCCGCCCTGCGCGACATCGGCCGGCTGCTGGCCTTCCTCAAGGAACCGGAACCACCCAAGGGATTTCGCGATGTGATGGAGCGCTGGGTGCCCATCGGCAGGCAGGTGATGCACATGGCACCAAAGGCCGTGACGGGTGCGCCCTGCCAGCAGATCGTGTGGGAGGGCCAGGACGTCGACCTCGCCCGCCTGCCGATACAGACCTGCTGGCCCGGCGATGTGGCGCCGCTGCTCACCTGGGGCCTGACCATCACCCGCGGTCCGAACAAGTCGCGGCAGAACCTGGGCATCTATCGCCAGCAGTTGATCGGGCCGAACAAGCTCATCATGCGCTGGCTGGCGCATCGCGGCGGGGCGCTGGATTTCCGCGATCACTGCCAGGCACACCCCGGCCAGCCGTTTCCAATTGCCGTGGCGCTGGGCGCCGACCCTGCCACCACGCTGGGCGCGGTCACGCCAGTGCCCGACACGCTGTCGGAATACCAATTTGCCGGCCTGCTGCGCGGCTCGCGCACCGAGGTCACCCGTTGCATCGGTTCCGACCTGCAAGTGCCGGCCCATGCGGAGATCGTGCTCGAAGGCAGCATTCGCGTGGATGAATCGGGACAGCCGGAAATGGCGCTGGAAGGACCCTTCGGCGATCACACCGGCTATTACAACGAGCAGGAACGCTTTCCCGTCTTCACCGTGGACCGCATCACCCTGCGGCGCGACGCGATCTACCACTCCACCTATACCGGCAAGCCGCCGGATGAACCGGCCATCCTGGGCATGGCACTCAATGAAGTGTTCGTGCCGCTGCTGCAGAAGCAGTTTCCGGAAATCACCGACTTCTACCTGCCGCCCGAGGGTTGTTCCTACCGGCTCGCCGTGGTCAGCATGAAGAAGCAGTACCCCGGGCATGCCAAACGGGTCATGTTCGGCATCTGGAGTTTCCTGCGCCAGTTCATGTATACCAAGTTCATCATCGTCACCGACGACGATGTGAACGTGCGCGACTGGAAGGAAGTGGTATGGGCCATGACCACCCGGGTGGACCCGGCGCGGGACTGCCTCACCGTGGAGAACACGCCCATCGACTACCTGGACTTTGCCAGCCCGGTGTCCGGGCTGGGTTCGAAGCTGGGCATCGACGCCACCAACAAGTGGCCGGGGGAAACCACCCGTGAATGGGGGCGGCCGATTGCCATGGATGCCGCGGTCAAGGCCAGGGTGGATGCCTTGTGGGGCCAGTTGGGTCTCTAGCAGCTTGTCCTGAGTCGCTCATTCGATGAATAAAAAAGACCGAGAATCGGCGCCATACGGCGTTGCAAATGCCACCCAAGGTGGTCAAGCTTGCGCCGCTTTGCGCCTTGTCTGGCACCGATTTCGGCCTTTTTCACTATCATCGATCAGGTCTTGGGACAACAGGGCTCACACAGGCCCTTTGGGGCCTCGGGCTGGGGGCATTGCCGCCATATGCCGCAGGTTCAGTGCCACGCAGACCAGCCGCCACGCCGCTTTGACCTTGGCCAGCCCGCGCATGCTGAACTGGCGAAACCCCAGTGCCTTCTTGATCCAGCCATAGGGCGGTTCGGCAATCCATTTGCGGTGCCGGTAGTCAAGCTGGGCGCGCTCGGTTTTGAATTGCTCGGCCATTGCCGCGGTGAGGGGACTTTTCTGGCCTCGGAGCATCCTATAATCCTGAGATGGACGCGAGCGATGTCCCCTCGGACTCTTCCAGTGCTGGGCCATCCTTCAGCGCATGGGATGCCCGCCTGCAACTCGCTTATGTCTGGCGCGACGGCCGCACGGTCCTCGCGCGCCGTGAGCATTCCGGCCCGCTGCGCGTGCAGCGCGACCTCTATCCCGAAGGTTCAGCCACCTGCCACACTATCATCGTGCATCCGCCCGGTGGCATTGCGGGCGGCGACCGTCTGTGGCTGCAGGCTCAGCTCGATGCCGGCAGCGCCGCCTTGCTCACCACGCCGGGGGCCGGCAAGTGGTATCGCTCGGCCGGCGCCGAAGCTAGCCAGTCACTGGAGTTCACCGTGGCCGACGGGGCCGTGCTGGAGTGGCTGCCGCAGGAAAGCATCGTTTTCAATGCCGCGGCGGCGCGCATGAGCACCTCGGTACAACTGCAGGGCAGTGGCATCTACATCGGCTGGGAGGTGCTGTGCCTGGGGCGCACCGCCTCGGGTGAGGCCTTCGCGCAGGGCAGCCTCGCCATGCGCACCGATATCCGGCGTGACGGCCGCCGGTTGTGGCTGGAGCAGGGGCGCATCGAAGGCGGCGGTGCCCTGATGGCTTCGCCGGTGGGGCTGGCTGGCCGGCGCGTGGCCGCCACGCTGATCGCTGCGGCCCCCCTGTTTGACAGTGCTGCCGGTGCTGCATTGCTGGCCGATTGCCGCGAGGTGCCGGCAGGCGAGGGCGCGCTGTCTGGCATCACGCGCCTGCCCGGCGTGATGGTGGCGCGCTGGCTGGGGGACTCGTCCGAGGACGCGCGGCGGCATTTCACCGCCTTGTGGATGAGGCTGCGTCCGGCGCTCAAGCATGCGGTGGCGCAGGCGCCGCGCATCTGGTCCACCTGAGGTCGGGCTGGAAGCTGCATATCCAAT
>CAIPGJ010000320.1 GCA_903864555.1 uncultured Pseudomonadota bacterium
CCGATGTCGGCGAGGTGCATTTCCATGGCGAGGACGCCACCGGCCGGCGCGTGCAGGAGCGCAATGTCGGTTTCGTGTTCCAGCATTACGCGCTGTTCCGCCACATGACGGTGTTCGACAACATTGCCTTCGGGCTGCAGGTCAAGCCGCGCGCCGAACGCCCGTCCAAGGCCGAGATCCGCGACAAGGTGATGTCGCTGCTCAAGCTGGTGCAGCTCGACTGGCTGCATGATCGCTATCCCTCGCAGCTCTCCGGCGGACAGCGCCAGCGTATCGCGCTCGCGCGCGCGCTGGCGGTGGAGCCCAAGGTGCTGCTGCTGGATGAGCCCTTCGGCGCGCTGGACGCCAAGGTTCGCAAGGAACTGCGCCGCTGGCTGCGCCGCCTCCACGACGAGATCCATGTCACCAGCATCTTCGTCACCCACGACCAGGAAGAAGCGCTGGAGGTGGCCGACCGCGTGGTGCTGATGAACCACGGGCGGGTGGAGCAGCAGGGCACCCCCGAGCAGGTCTACGAAACGCCGGCCAGTCCCTTCGTCTTCGGCTTCCTCGGCCACGTCAATCTTTTCCACGGCCGAGTCCACGACGGCCGCATGGAAGTGGGTGATGTGTCGCTCGATGCGCCCGACCAGCCCGATGCCAAGAATGCGCCCGCGGTGGGCTATGCCCGCCCGCACGAATTCGACCTGGATCGCTATTCCCCCGGACAGGAGGGGCTGCGTGTGCATGTGGTGAGGGCGCTGGCCGTTGGGCCGGTGGCGAGGCTGGAGCTGGCGCGCGATGACAACGGGGAAATGATCGAAGTGGAGATTCCCACCGAGCTGTATCGCAAGCTCGCGCTGAAGGAAGGGGAGTCGCTGGTGGTCAAGCCCCGGCGCATGCAGGTCTTCCTCAAGAACTACGCGCCGGCTGCGGTCGGTGCGGTGGTCTGAGCCTGGGGCAGGGCGAATATGCGCACACGGCGAGCACGCATGTTCCGCACTTCAGGCGTAAGCCGGATGCAGCATACGCTTATGCGGTTTACGATCAGAATGGAAGCGAGTGCTGCCGCAATCAAAAGATCGTGCTTGCCGTGAGCAAGCCCCGGCCTGACCCGGTCTGGCGCTCGCCCACGGGCGAGGTCGTTGCCTGTGTCGAGAAACTCAAGGTGCTGCGCGAGAATCTCGAGGAGATCCGCGGCATCGCCCAGGACGCCTTCGAAGATGGCCTGCTGATGGGCTGTGACGAGCAGCAGTTGCGCGAGGTGTTCCGGCAATTGATGGAACAGCTGGAGAATCCCTACCCGGGGTCGTGAACCTTGCCGCGTCTGTGGCAGGGAAGGATTCCCTACAGCCGCGGGGCTGCTTAAAGCTGGCCGAACTGCGGCGCCGTCCACGTGTCTGTGGCACCGTGAGCCCGACTGCGCCCGTCGGCGCGCGCCTGGTAGATCGCCACCTTGGCCGATGCGGCCAGGGCGCGTGCCGTATTGCGCTCGGGGGTATAACCCGCCACGCCGGCACTCACCGATGTGCTGATGGATTTCTTTCCGTAGGTGCAGTGGCCGCTGCCGATGTGCCGGCACAGGTCATTGGCGAACAGCAGCGCCGAGGCCTGGTCGGTCTGCGGCAGCAGCAGCGCGTACTGGTCGTTGCCATGGACGAACAGGCTGTCGCCCTCCTGCAGTTCCGCCTGGATCATGCTGCCCACCCACTTCATCACCGCCTCGGCAGCAAGCCGGCCGTGGCGTTTGGCGATCTGGCGGTGGTCGTCCAGGTCCACCAGCACCACGCACAGCGGCTGTCCCTGGCGTGCCGCGATGGCCGCATTGCAGGCGGTATCGAAGGCGGTGCGGCTGGCGGCGGCCTCCGTTTCAATCGGTGCAGGGGCATCGGTGGCGAGCAGGCGAAATTCGACGATGAGTCCGAAAACCGCGCCGAAGAAAATCAGCAGGGGGCGCACATGGAACAGCGTGAGGATGGGGGGGCCTGCCTGGAACAGGTCCTGGTTGTGCTGGGTGTGGACCATCATCGCCACGATGGTGATGCCCATGATGGCGACCAGAAACCACCACAGGGAGGCGAGCACGTTGGCTGGCACGGGGCTGCCCTTGCGCTGGGCGAAAATGCTGAGCTGGATGGCGGTACGGCTGGCGAGAAATGCGGTGGCCAGGCTCAGCACGACGACGCGGGTGCCCAGGTCCGGCACGACCAGACTCAGCCAGGCAATCATGGCGGTGGCAATGACCACCACGCTGACGCCGAGCCAGTCGAAGGTCCTGGCCAGGTTGTTGACGCGCAGCGCACCCCGGTGGAATAGCAACAGGGCAATCAGGAGCAGTGCGTTGGGCAGGATGCTGGACAGCCAAGGATTGGGCGGACGCAGCGCGTAACCCAGGCTGCCGATGCCCAGCACCAGCATGGCCGCAGCCCAGTGGGGCAGCAGCCAAGTTTGCGCCATGCGGCGCGCAATGACCAGAAATACCAGCCCGATGAGCATGGCGAAACCGGACGAGGCATACAGCAGCAGGCCGATGTCGGGCGGGAAAGTCATGAGTATGAAACGCTATATCGTTGTGATTTCAGCCGTACGCTTGGCGACTGGATCGATTTTAGATTGCTATCGCAAACATTTGTAAAGGATTGCAAAAATTGCTTGTACGTGCGGTTACGTCAGTCTTGTGATGCTTTTCGTATGGCATCGAACGTTTCTCCGCGCCAGGCCCTGGTTTAAGGGTGCCGCGGGCGGCAATGCGATAATCGCCACCCGCCATGAGCACATCCCAGAAAAAGACCGGCACTGACCGGCCTGAAGTCAGTCGCAGCGAATTCTTCCGTGTCTACACGGCGGTGCTGCTGCCCATGTTCATGGCGGCGGTGGACCAGACCCTGCTGGCGGCGGCAACGCCGGTGATCGCGCTCGAATTTGGCGACTTGCAGAACAGTCCCTGGGTGGCCACGGCCTATCTGATGGCCAGTGCCACCATGGTGACGGTCTATGGCCGCCTTGGTGATCGTCATGGTCGGCGACAGGTGATGCTGGGCTCGCTGTCGGTGTTTGCGCTGGGGGCGCTGGTGTGCGCCATGGCCCCGTCACTGGGCTGGTTGATCGCCGGCCGCGTGCTGCAGGGGCTGGGCGGGGGCGGATTGATGTCACTGTGCATGGCGCTGATCGGCGAGTTTGTGCCACCGCGCCAGCGCGCACGCTTCCAGGGGTATTTCTCCGCCCTGTTCACCGGCGCCCACGTCTGCGGTCCCATGATCGGCGGCCTGGTGGTGGCCCATGTCAGCTGGCGCTGGCTGTTCGTGGGCTATGTGCCGCTGGTGATGATTGCGGCCTGGCGCATCAGCACGCTGCCGCGGCCAGATGCCAACCACAGCGCGCCTGGGCTGGGTGACGTGCCCGGCCTGGTCATGTTCGCCATCGGCATCCTGACTTTGCTCTATGGCATGTCATCGGCAGGCCTGCGCTTCGAGTGGCTGTCCTGGCAGACCTTCTTCTTCCCGGCCATGGCGGCACTGGCCTGGTGGCTGCTCTATCGCCACGAGCGCAAACATCCGGCGCCCTTCTTTCCCATCGAGTTGTTGCGGATCGCGGCGATACGCCGGATTTCCATCACCACGATGTGCTCGACCTTCTGCATGCTGTCCTTGCTGTACTACGTGCCCATTTACCTGCAGCTGGCAATGAATGCCGGCGTCGGTCAGTCGGGTGTGCTGGTGGCGCCGGTGATGGCGGGCATGGTGTTCGGCGGCGTTGTCACCGGGCTGATTGTGGCGCGCACCGGGCGGCCGCAGCCCCTGCCGGTGTACGGGCTGTCGTTTGCGTCGATTTTCCTGCTGGCCCTGGCGATGGCCCCCGCGCACATGACGCTGGTGGTGACCCTGGGCTTTTTCTGTGGTCTCGGCCTGGGACCGAGCATGCCCACCAGCCAGCTCATCATCCAGGCCGTGACGGGCATTGAGCGCCTCGGCGCTGGCACCGCGGTGGTCAGCCTGGCACGCACCCTGGGTGCGGCCATCGGCACGGCCATCACTGGCGCGGTGATCTACAGTCTGCTGCCAGGGGTCGATGTGAAAGCGCTGGGCGATCCGTCCGCGCTGCCCCCGGGCACGGATGTGGTGGGCGCCTTCCATACGGCCTTCTTCGTCTGCGCCTGCGTCGCGGCCGTGGGCGCTTTCAACGCCAGCCGCGTGCCCAAAATCAAGCTGTAGTCGCGCCGGACGGCTGTTTTCCCTGCAGGAAGGCGATCATCTGCGGCCAGGCCTGCGGGTCCTGGGCGTGGAACGGGTGCCCGCCATCGAAGATCGCCAGTTGCGAGCCGGGGATACGCTGGTGCATGGCTTCCAGGTTGGCCGGCGCGGCAATGCCGTCATGGTGGCCACCGCAGACGAGTACCGGCATGGTCAGGCCGGGCAGCCGGTTCCAGGTGTCGTGTCCGATACGGGCCTGCAACTGCCGATGGGCGCCCATGGCACGTGCCGGATCATCGCCCCCGACGGATTTTTTCTTCACCGCATCGTCGACCAGCGCCTGCCAGGCTTGCGGATGGGCGGCCTTCCAGTCCGCGGTGCGGCGCGTGTCGGAGACTTCGAGGTGACGCTGGATGGCCTGCAGCGGCGGCAGTGATTCGAATTCGTGCAGTGGATAGGAGGCGCCGCCGGCGCCACCGCTGCTGGTGCAGCCGAGCACCAGGCGTTCAACTTTCTGCGGATGGCGGCAGGCCAGTTCCTGCGCCACCATGCCGCCGAAGGAGATGCCCACCACCAGGCAGCGGTCCCAGCCCACTGCCTCCAGCAGCGCTGCGGCGTCCTCGCCATAGTC
>CAIPGJ010000321.1 GCA_903864555.1 uncultured Pseudomonadota bacterium
CGAGCAGGCCGACCAGTTGAGGGTCGCTGGTAATGTAAACGCCGCGCCGCCGGGCTTCTTCAATGATTCGTTCAGCCAGTTCGCCGCTGCCGATCGCGCTCAGCACCGGGGTTTCCCTCGTGCCATATTCCAAAGCGACTGCCTGCCTGGTCCATTTCATGGTATTTCCTCATGCCTGTACATCGACGATTGCGCCGGGCGGGGCGCTGTCAGCTGCGGGGTCCTGCCTTGCTCCGTTGTAGACCACGAAAGAATTCATTTTCAGGCCGGATTTTTCGAGTTCGATGGCCAGCATCCGCGAGCCCTTGCTGGCAGCGCTGGCCACTTCGGGCAGTCGGGCCCACATGGTCATGTCAACCTGCGTCTTATCGGTGATCGCAGTCTTCAGCCAGATTTCGCCAAGAAAATCGTTATGTGAATGGAGATTCACGGTGTACGGAGGGTCAGGCTGTTCCCGGGTGGGGGCCGGGCGGTGAATGCTCAGTCGCACCGGATTGCCATCTGAAAACGGGATCACCAGATTGAGCAGCAGCTCGTGATTTGTCTGAGCCTGAACGGCCTGGAGTTGAGCGGACTCGATATCCTCAAGTCCCCGTCCGAGTGCCTCCTTGATGGCGGCGTCCCCAGCCGAATCCTTCAGCAGTTTCAATAGCAGCAGTTTGGTGTCATTTCCTGTCGGGCCCTTGCTTTGGGTGAGTGAGGCTTCGGCCCATAGTCCTGAATCAGCCACTGCCTTGCGCAGGCCGGTCGAAGTCAGCCGTGACATCGATGGCCGTCCCTGACGCATCGCGGTTGTCAGTTGGGGGGTATTCAGCGCGGACAACGCTTTGTCGAGCAGCCCGCTGGACAGGAGTTGCGTCAGGGCAGTCAGGCCGTTCGGGTGAAGCAGAAGGGACATGAGATGGCTGCCAGCCGGCGGGCTGGCCATTGCCGCCGGCATCGGGGCCAGGGGCAACTGCGCCGCTGTTGGGGCGCGCAGTGGCTGCAGCAGCAGGCCCTCGGGGGACTGAAATACGCGGAAAGTGGGCGTGTCTCCGGCCTACAGTCCATGCGCTTCAGGTAATTCGAACGGCAGGCCGTTGAGGATGAGCTTCAACGCATCGCCGTCTGCTTTGACCATGCCCTTGACGATTTCACCGTCGCGCAGGCCAAGATCACGTGCCACCGGATCAGTCATGCGCACCGGATTGGCGTCGAGGGCCGACAGGCCAGGCTTGCTTGCCAGTGCAGCGGAGTCTATTCCCAGCACGGTGAGTTCTCCAATAGGTTCCATGGCGAGTATGGTCGTTGGCGCCGGGGGCGTAAAGCCTTCCGCTCCAGCAAGGTCGGCATCGGTACGGGGTGAAATGAAGGACGACAATCGCCACGGCCGAGTGGGCTGCGCTGTTGCGGATGCCAAGTTGTCCGCCCATAGAACCAGTGCGGCGTTTGGGCCCACACTTGTAAACAACCTCAATCCAGCCTGGGTTCGTGCATTTCTGGTGGGGGAAGAGGACGACCCTGATGAGGTTGATGACAGGGCCGCCGCGGCGACGAGTCCCGGGGTGGGCTGCAGGGCAACCTTCCGCCCCAATCGATTCCAATCGGTATCAGTCCCTGAAGGCGACCGGGCCCCCCCGGACTGGCTGTTGAGCAGCCCGCGCGGGGTTGTCAGCCCGATGCCATCTCCCTGTGGAGCGTGTATTCCGTTCCTGGGACTTGTTTCGTCAGCCCCAACCAGGGCCATTGCCATGGCATTCGCCTGCGGGCTGCCGGGGATGGTGTTCTTCAACTGTAGCCAGCTCAGCGGCGCCTGCACCAGGCGGTCCTCTGAAAGCGACAGATCGATGGGCACCGGTACATGAAATTCCGGTAGAAATGCCTTGAGTTCCTTGTCGCCCACCAAGGAGACGAAGGCATTGAGTAAGCGGGGTGCAGTCGGCGAATCCAGCACGGTGATTCCCTCTGCCCATGGATCGAAGGCTGGGCTGGTGAGGGAGGGAGACCCGTGAGTCGCGATCGGCGACTCGAGCGTATGCCGCTGTGCCAGCCGGCTCATGGAATTGTTTGGGAATAGGGACTGAACCCCGGCGAGGGACTGAACCGCTGCGGTGTCTGGCGACATCGCGCGAATCGCAGGGGACAGGGTCGACTGGCTCAGTTCGGAAAGTTCTTCCGCCACGGGTCGC
>CAIPGJ010000322.1 GCA_903864555.1 uncultured Pseudomonadota bacterium
AGCCGCCATGCTCGCTGATGTCCTGTGCCTCAGCCAGGGCATGTGATTCGCACAGGAAGCCGTGCACCCAACTGCCGTCCGCCAGTTCCACACTGCCCAGCCCAAGCGGTGCAGGAATGCTGGCCAGGAAGGCCCCGGCTTCGGCCATGGGCATGGACCAGACCTCCAGAGCGATGCACATGCCGCCACCGGCCACGCGCACCAGCCCCGGTCGGAACGGAGGACCACCCGGCAGCGCGTACAGGCGATAGCTGGCGGAGGTCGATGTCGCCTGCAGCAACTGCGCGCCGCGCTGGATCAATTGACCATTCAGCGGCAGCCCGGAAAGATGTGCGCCCACCACGGCGACCTTCAACTGCGTCTCGACCGCCGGGGTGCGCAGCAGGTCGGCGTCCTTGAGCATGCCGCTGACGGCACACAATCCGGGCCGCCCTGGCGCCAGGCCCAGTGCCAGTTGCCAGTCGCGGGCAAAGCGCGCCAGTGCCGCGTCGTGACTGCCCGGCGCGATGAAGGTCACGCCAAACGGCAAGTTGCCTGCTGTCATCCCGGCCGGCAGGGCCAGCGCGCACCATCCCAGCAGGTTGACGAAATTGGTATAGATGCCCAGCACGCCATTGACGGCCAGAGGCTCGGCATCAACATCGGCAAAGGACGGATGCAATGGCGCCGTAGGCACCATCAGCAGATCAACCTGTGACCAGAGGGCAGCGGTCTGCTGCTGCAGGGCGCGCAAGCCGTATTGGGCGCGGAACACGTCCAGCGCGGTATGCCCTGCGGCGCGTCCGATGATGGCGCGCACCGACGGGTCCATGGCCGACAGATTGCCATCCATCAGTTCCTTCACCACGTCATAGCGCTCCACCACCCAGGGACCGTCGTAGAGCAGCGCTGCGACCTGGTGCAAAGGCGCGAAGTCCAGCGGCACCACCTCATGCCCCTGTGCCGACAGCGCGGCTGCGGCGGCTTCGAAACAAGCGCCGTAATCTCCGTTGCAGGCCGTGTGCAGCGCCTGCGGTATGCCCACCCTGAGGCGGGTGCGTGGCCAGGCGGCCGGCCCGGCCTGGTAGTGGCTGTAGCTGTCCGTCGCGTCCGGCCCTTCGATCACCGACAGCACGTGTCCGGCATCCTGCACCGTCAGTGCAAACACGGAGACGCAGTCCAGGGAACGGCAGGCTGGCAGCACACCCCCGGTGCCGACACGGCCCGGCGTGGGCTTGAGCCCGACGATCTGGTTGAATCCGGCTGGCACGCGCCCCGAACCGGCGGTATCGGTGCCGAGCGAGAAAGGCACCAGCCCCGCGGCCACTGCCACGGCCGACCCGGAACTGGACCCCCCGCTGACATGGTCCTGGCTAAAGACACTGGATGGCCGGCCATGGGGAGAACGCGTCCCGACCAGCCCGGTGGCGAACTGGTCGAGGTTGGTCTTGCCCATCCAGACAGCACCCGCCGCCTGCAGGCGCTCGACCGCCGTGGCCGACACGGCGGGCAGGCGCCGATAGGCCGGACAGGCCGCCGTGGTTGGGACTCCGGCGATATCGATGTTGTCCTTCACCGCGAAGGGCACGCCGAACAATGGATGGGTGCCTGCCAGCGCCGCGGCATGACCGGCCTTGGTCCACATGGCCTCGAGCCGCTCGATCTGGGCCAGCAACTGCGCATCCGTGGCCAGATGGATCCACACCGCAGGCGCACTGGACGCACGCAGGTGCTGCAGGCACCGAGTCAGCAATTCGCGGGGCTGTGCACCTGCGGCATAGGCGCGCAACCAATCTGAAATCGACACCGGTAAAGCAGGATGCACCTTGTCTGACCTTTGGCTTTTAAGCAATGGGATACGATCTTGGATACAAGATGCTAGCACGCAGTATGCCAAGCGCGTCAAACCCCGGCGCAGATGGGTCTCGGGGCCGCAAGGAAGCGACGCGGGCGCTGCAGTTTGCCAGCAAGCACCTGCCAGCGGGTGGTCCCTGCTTCACTTTGATGCCAGGCAAGCGGTTACTGCCCAGCCTTGGTGCAGGCCGCACCAGCATGGCCGATCTTGCGCGGCGGGTTCAGGCTGGGCCAGTGACGCCGATCAGGCGTGGCGCGATGTCGGCAACGCCCACTGCCTGCAGATTGCCCTGACTGACAGG
The DNA here is from genome assembly GCA_903864555.1 of uncultured Pseudomonadota bacterium. The sequence continues at coordinate 2,136 of CAIPGJ010000322.1, forward strand.
CCCGGTAAAGCTGTCGGGCGCATCCATGAAGCGCAGGATGTCATTCATCCGGTCGACCACAGAGAAGAAGGCGCGCGTCTGGCAGCCGTCTCCCTGCAATGCCCGCCCTTCGCCTTCGAGCACCTGCATCATGACACTGGACACCACCCGGCCATCGATCGGATGACAAGCTCTTCGCCACAGATTTATTGTTATCATAATTCGATAACATTACCCATGATTATTACGTCTTTCTATTGATTATTATCATCATAAGCATGCCAACTGCTCCTGCATCGTGACAGGATGAAGTGCGCGAAGCCGATGATCATGGCTCCACTGCCGTGTCGGCTCCGATCAGTGCACAACCGTCGTCAGCAATCAGGTGTGCCTTGACCATGGGTTTCTGCATACTCATCGGCAAGCCCGGGAAAGTCGCCTCCCGCCGTGCACACCCGAGCCTCTCGGAAGTCGCCAGTCGGGAGGCCTCAATGGCAATGCGCCTCCCGAACAAACCGAGGCCAAAGGCGGGAAACCACGGCGGTTATCGGCGCAGTCCGTTGTTTCATGTAAGGCCCGTCCTACCTTGCTGATCCTTGCATCAGCCTGCCCGCCACAGCGCAAGACAGGACAGGGCGGAGGGCAGCATTGCAGCG
>CAIPGJ010000323.1 GCA_903864555.1 uncultured Pseudomonadota bacterium
CAGCAGGGCGCTGGTCAGCTGGAACATCAGCGCCGTGGTGGCGCCACCCATCACCACCTCATCGTCGTGGGCGGCATTGATCAGCGTGGCGACCGAGCGGCGCGCGGCCAGCACGCGGGCGCCGGCATCCTGCGACTGGCTGTAGCTGGCGCCGAGCTGCACGCTGCTGGTGAGCAGGTAGTCGCGCACCCGGTCGGCCACGCGGCGCAGCACCAGCGAGCCGCCGGCGTTGTCGAGGTAGACGCAATCACCCTGCAGGGCCGGAAACTCGGCGCGGATGTGGTCAAGGTTTAAGGCGACTGGTGTCAGCATTGGGCTATGGTTTGGAGGCATGGTGGAGGGCGTCATACCCTCCACCATACCAAACCGGATCGGACCGGATCCAGTGGTAACGAAATTCGCAACGGCATGGGCAACTTAGGGCAACCATGTCGTCGAACCTGCAAAGCCGCGTCTTGTGACCCCTGGTGACAATGGCTCAATCCCCGGCCCCTGATCAATGATGGTTGCACTCGCTGCAGTGGTGTCTTCCATGATTGCGCGCAAACCTCGTGCAAGATAGGGTGAACTGGCGCGAGAAGTCTTGATCTCGATGGCATGCAATGCGCCTTGGCGCTCCAGGAGCAAATCCGCTTCAGCGCCAGCAGCCGTTCGCCAGAAGTGGGGGACACTGTGGGGGTAGGCGACCGCTTCGCGTCGCAGGATGTCTTCCACCACAAAGGTCTCCCAACTTGCACCCCTCACCGGGTGGCTATCCAGAACTTCTTGTGAGTCAATGTTGAGAAGATGATGCAGTAGCCCGGTGTCACGCAAGTACAGCTTAGGCGCTTTGACCAGACGCTTGCCCACATTGCGGAAGTACGGCGGCAAACGCCGAACCAAGAAGCTCTGCTCCAGAATGTCTACATAGCGCGTCACGGTAGGTTGTGAGATGCCCAGCGCAGCTGCAAACTGACTCAAGTTAGACAGTCCGCCTTGGGCATGGGCCAGCATGGTGAGGAGCTTGCGCATCTGGATGGGGTCAGCACCCACGCCCATGACGGGCAAGTCCCGCTCGACGTAGGTGCGCAAATAGGCTTCCCACCAATCCCTAAAATTTCCCGCGTTCTGGGCAGCGCCCAGTGCATCCGGAAATCCCCCTGCCAGCCAGTTGTGACGGTAGTCAGCCAAGGCATGCTCGCCAGTGCTGGTTTCCTGCACCGTTAGTGCGGAGAGCTCCAAAATTCCAACCCGCCCTGCCAAGCTTTCTGCCACTTGGCGAACCAGCGTTGGTTGCGAAGAGCCCAAGATGATGAAGCGTCCCATGCGTTGACGGTCTGCATCGATTGCCCCACGCAGTGCATCGAAGAGCACAGGCAGGCGCTGCGCTTCATCCAGGATCAGTCCATCGGCATTGGCGCGCGCATCCAATTGAAACCTTGGATCCTCCGCAAACAGTCCATGGGTGCCAGGGTCTTCCAAGTCCAGATACGCATAGTCTGCAAAGGTCTGGCGCGCCAGCGTGGTCTTTCCGACCTGGCGGGCGCCAAGTATGAGAACTGCGGGGAACTGCTGCGCGAGGTGTTTGAGCCTAGTTGCGACAAGTCTTGTGTACATATCTTGTAAATTTAAAATTATAGTTTTATTTTGCAAGTAATAAAGCCGCAGTAAGGTCACATGTGGGACCTGTCGAAACGGGGCACGTGAGCAATGGGTTCGGTGTCGGAGCCCACACTCAGCACGTCCGAGCGTAGGCTGGGGCATTTTTTGTGACCATTTTTGCTCACCTACACGTGTGACTTCGTGTTGCCGGCATGCTTCGATGATCTGCTTGCTGCACAATCCTGAAATCATGAATGCAACAGCCCCCCGCCCCGCCCCCGCCAGCAGCGACGCGCCGCTGCAAAACGACACCTTCATCCGCGCCTGCCTGCGCCAAGCCACCGAGCACACGCCGGTCTGGCTGATGCGCCAGGCCGGGCGCTACTTGCCCGAATACCGCGCCACCCGGGCTCTGGCCGGCAGCTTCATGGGGCTGGCCACCAACACCGACTACGCCACCGAGGTCACGCTGCAGCCGCTGGAGCGCTACCCGCTGGACGCGGCGATTTTGTTCAGTGACATCCTGACCGTGCCCGACGCCATGGGGCTGGGCCTGTCCTTCGCCCTGGGGGAAGGACCGAAATTCGCCCACCCGGTGCGTGACGAGGCTGCCGTGGCCCAGCTGGCCGTGCCC
>CAIPGJ010000324.1 GCA_903864555.1 uncultured Pseudomonadota bacterium
AGGACGAACAGACCCTGGCCTGGCTGGCGCGGCTGGCCCTTGCCGCCGGCGATCCGCAGCGGGCACAGATGTATGTGAAGCGGATGCTGCGCCTGTCGCAGGCGACACCTGTGCCACCGGACCGCGATGGTCCGGTGGCGGCCTTCATCGGCACGGTGCTCGACTTCCTGGTGGCGCCGGCGCACGCGGCAGAGGCCATCCCGGGGGAAGCAGCCGGCAGCGCAGGCATGCGCCCCTACGACGAGCAGTTGTACGGACTGGCCTTCGAAGTCTTCCTCGCCAACGGAAACACGGCAGATGCGCGACGGGTGGCCGAATCGGCGGTGAAACAGCGTCCGGGGGACATGACCTGGCGCCACCGCCTGGCCCAGACCTCGGAATGGGATGGAAAGCTGCTGGAAGCGCTGGCCCAGTGGCTGGTGCTGGCCAGGCGCAACAACACCGATGAGGCCTGGCAGGCGGTGCGGCGCCTGGCACCCGGCCTGCAGGAAGAGGAACCACTGCTCGAAGCCTGGCTGCGCGAAGCCGGCCGGCGCGAGTTGCGCCCCGAAGAATGGCAGTTAATGCTCGACCTGTATGAGTCCCTGGGCAAGCCGACCGAAGGCATCGTTTTTCTCAAGAGCCAGTTCGAACGCCACGGCGGGCGCAATTTCGCCCTGCTCGACCTGGCCGCGACACTCGAGGAACGCAGCGGCAGGGTCGATGAGGCCATCGCCACGCTGGAACGGATCATGGTTGCGGAGCCGGCCAATACGGCACGCGGCGTACGTCTCGCCTCGCTCTACTTCCTGCGCTCCGATTTCAGCCGCGCCTATGCACTGCTGCGCCCGCTGCAGCAATACGCCACCGCCAAGGAAGCGGAGTACTGGCTGATCCTCGCAGAGCTGGCCTGGCAACTGCAGGACGATGCCACCGCCACGGCGGCCTACTCGACACTGCAGAAAGAAGGCGGCGCCGAAGCGGGCGACCTGGAACGGCTGATCCAGTTGCTGCGCCCGGAGCAACCGGCAGAGGCGGCCCGGCTCGCGCTGTTCTCCTGGCGCAAGTTCCGCAGCGTCTCCGGCTTCATCACGGCACTGGAGCTGGCCAGCACGGCCAAGGACACCGTGGCAATGAAGGCCCTGCTCGATGAGCTTTCCCCGGAAGATGACCGCCGCCTGGCCGCGAACAGCTTCTACCTGAGCTTGCGTGCCGGCTACTTCCAGGCCACCGGCAACCGGCCTGCGGCGCTCGCCGAATTGCGCCGCGCCATGGCCACCGATCCCGGCAACACCGACCTCAGGCTGTCCACCTTCTGGCTGCTGATCGACATGCGTGAAACACGCGAGCTGCGCGAAAGCCTGCGTGCCTGGTCAGGGCAATCCTCACCCGCCTGGCTGGATGCCTATGCCGCGGCCTGGCAGGCGCTCGGCCAGCCACAACGCGCGCTGCCCTTGCTGGCGCGCCAGGCGGGCAACCATGCCGGCGACTACCTGTGGCTGGCCAACTACGCGGAAGCGCTGGAGGAAGCAGGACAGCCCGGCATGGCCATGCGCATGCGGCGCCACGCCTGGTTGCAGGCGCGCGCGCAGTTGCGGGACAAGCCGGCATTGGCACGCCCGCGCGAGGCCATGCTGGCCCATGCGCGCCTGGCACTGCGCATGGCGCCGGGTGATGGTTCGCTGATGGCCATGCGCCGGCTGCTGCGCCAGGATCGTGGTGGTGCCCCGGTACCGGACGCCGCCGCTGCTACAAACACGGCGGGCGCCAGCAATGGTGCTGCCACTGACGATGCCGCCACCGGTGCAGCCGCCAAGGCCGGCCAGGCGCTCGACTCCGCCGTCAGTGAACTGGTGCTGGCCTGGACGCTCGGTGAGGAGCACATCGAGGCAGCCCGCCTGTGGCTGTGGAAGCGCTTTGCCAGCCGCGTGCAAGCGCCCGCCTGGGCCGACATCTCGCTGGCGCTGGCCGAGCGTGACAAGGACAGGCTGGCCGCCATCCTGGAAGAGCGCGATCGCAGTTACCCGGCGGCGGCCCGCATCGACGCCGCGCGCGAACTGGGCCGCACCGCCCTGGCCCGCGATCTGGCCTGGGCCGAACAGCACAAGCGCCCCGATGACGGGGACCTCCACCTGCGCCTGGCAAGTGATCTGCTCGCCAGCGCCAACAGTGTCATCGCACGCGATGTGCTGTTCACGCGTGGCATCGTCGCCGGTCATGAACAGTCGCTGCGACTGCAGGTTGAGATCATGCCGATGCTGCGCCTCGCCACCGAGATCAGTTTTCTCCACCAGCATTCCCGCGATGGCAACCAGCTCACTGGCGTACCCGGTGTCGACCGCACCGCATCGCTGTCACTGCTGTGGCGCCACCAGCAGGGTGAAAGCGAAATCACGATTGGCTCGCGCAACGGCCTGGCGCAGTTCAATTCGCTGCGCCTGACCCATGCGCGGCCGCTGGATGACCGCCTGACCGGCCAGGCCGGCCTCTCGCTGCACGAGCGCGCCACGGAAAGCGTCATCATGGGCATCGGCGCCCGCAAGGACGAGGCGAGCCTCGCCCTGGGTTACCGTCCCTCGGCGCGCGAAACCCTCAGCGCGCGGCTGTGGAGCGCGCGCTTTCAGACCCAGCAGGACGCCGCGCTCGGACGCGGCCGCGGCCTGTCCGCCGAAATCGGGCACCGCTTCCGCACCCAGTACCCCGACTTCAACGTGCGGCTGTCGCGCGCCGTGAGCCACTTCGAGTCCGATCCGGGTAGCGTGTCCGACGCCACCGCAGGCCTGCTGCCCGGATCGCCGGCCAGTGCGCCGGCAGCCATCTTCATGCCCCAGAGCTTCCGGCTGTGGGGGCTGAATGCCGGCTTCGGCAATGATCTGCGCGAACAGCGTTCACGCGCGCTGCGGCCCTACGCGGACTTCGGCCGCACCGTCAGTTCCACAGCAGGAAGCGGCTACAATTGGCTGATCGGCGCCGGAGGCAGTGTCATGGGACCGGACCACCTTTCGCTCCACTGGATGCGTTCCAAGGGCGGTGGCATCGGCGCCGCGGTCCGCGAGCTGGCACTGCGCTACCAGCTGTTTTTCGAATAACTTGATCGACAGGTGATGGGACAGGATGTGGCTATGACCAGACCGGCAAGATGGCCAGGCCTGCTGAAGGCGGTGATGCTGGGGCTGGGCCTGTCGCTGCTCCTGGCAGGCTGCTCGGTCCAGAAAACCTCGGGCACTGCCGCACCTCTGCCTCGTGAAGCCCGCTGGGCGCTGCTGCCCCTGCTCAACCACACCGAATCCCCGCAGGCCGGCCTGCGCGCCGAAGTCATCACCGAAGCCCTGCTGCGCTCGCGCGGCATCGGCAGCCTGCTCCTCTATCCGCCCTCGCTGAGCCCGGATGCCCTGCTGGAACCGGCAGAACGCAAGGTGCAGGAAGAAGCCCGCAAGTGGGCACGGGAACAGGGCGCCCGCTACGGAGTCCAGGGCGCCGTGGACGAATGGCGCTACAAGGTCGGCGTGGATGGCGAGCCGGCCGTGGGCGTGGCCCTGCAAATCATCGACCTGCAATCCGGCGAAGTGCTGTGGACCGGCGTCGGCGCGCGCAGCGGCTGGAGCCGCGAGGCGCTAGCCGCTGTGGCACAGAAACTCATAGATGGCCTGCTCGACTCAGCCCGCATCCAGTAAGCATATCCCCGGCGTCCAGGCTGCCGCCCGGCGACAGGCCCACCGGCAGTCGCTGCCGACACCCGGTAGCGCAACATGAGCAAGGCCTCCGCGCAAACATCGGCGCAGTCAGCCGCGCACTCAGCCGGCCAGACAGACGAGCAGGCGAAGTTGCCACGCCGCGCGCGCTGGATGCTGCCCTCCGGCGCCCTCGCCGGGCTATGGATAGAAAGCGCCGTCTTCACTGCCGTGGCAGTGCTGATCGGACGCCTCATCGCCCCCGAAGACCCGCTGTTCATCAGCGCGCAGTTTCCCTGGCCGTGGCTCGCGCCGATATTGCTCGCCCTGCGCTATGGCGTGCCGCCCGGGGTGATGTCCTCGGCCATCCTGCTGGCCGCCTGGTATGTGTTCCAGGTCGATCCGGTCATCGCCGACGTGCCCAAGCTGTATTTCCTCGGCGGGTTGATCACGGTGATGGTCTGCGGCGAGTACAGCGGCCTGTGGCGCACCCGCCTGCGGCGCCTCACCGAGGTCAACGCCTACCTGGAGAACCGCGTCGAACGCGCCACCCGCCGGCTGTATCTGCTGCACCTGTCGCACGAACGCCTGGAGCAGGACATGCTTTCGCGGCCGGCCACCCTGCGTGACGCCATCGGCACACTGCGCCAGCGCATCAACATGGGCGACCAGGAAGGCCCCCTGCCCGGCGCGCAGGACCTGCTCGAGTTTCTTGCACAGCACTGCCAGCTGGAAGCCGCCGCCCTGTATGCGCCCGCCGCCGCGAATGCCGGCGGTGATGCCTATCGCCAGGTGGCTGCCATCGGCGCACCCCCGGCGTTGCGCATGGACGACCCGCTGCTGGCCTATGCGCGCGAACGCCGGCAGCTGGCGCACATCCAGGTCGATGAACTGGACAAGGATCATCCCACCGACCACCTGGTGGTGGTGCCGGTCGAGACCGGCCGCGGAAAGCACCTGGGCATGCTGGTGGTGACGCGCATGCCCTTCTTCGCCATGCGCGAAGACACCCTGCAGACCCTGTCGGTGCTGGTGTCGGCCTATGCCGAAGGCACCACCGCCTCGG
>CAIPGJ010000325.1 GCA_903864555.1 uncultured Pseudomonadota bacterium
AAGCGCCAAGGCCAAGAAAGTAGCCAAGGTCGCAACCAGCGCCAAGGTGAAGACACTCGCCAAAAAAGCGACTGCCAGCCCGGTCAAGGCAGCCGCAAAACCGGCAAGCCGACCGGCCAGCAAACCCTCCCGCAAACCAGCCCCCGCACCAGCCGCCACGAAAGTCATCGAACCTGTGGTGCTGCCACCGGAGTCGCCGGAGGCGGAATCGGATTTCTCTCTGTCATTCCAATCCATCACGCTGAAGTACTGTTTCCACGGCCAGCACTCCAAGCCTGAATCAACCTTCCGCATACTCCCCGGCACCAAGCAGAAACGCCGGGTGTGTTCGGAGTGCTACACCAAGATCATGACGGATCGCCGCAGCAAGGTGCGCCAGTTCAGATAGCCGGGAAGCGGCCCGGCCCCACCGCGCAGATGGGCGGACAGTGGCCGGACAACAGGCCGGGGCTCGACTGACCTCACGTTCCTCAGCGTTTCTGGGACTGGTCCTGTCTCTTCTCTCCGCCCCGTTCCATGTCCTTGCCGACGCCTGCCATGGCGTTGCAACCGGACAGCTCAATGGCACCCAGCAAGACCCCTATTTTCAGTTTCATGACCGTTCCTTTGGTGGTGAAGCGCCCGCACCATCCGGGCGCTGATGGAAGCCGGTCTCTGGGCCACTGACCCCGACGGGCCAGCATCGCACCCGGTCGGCTTGGTGGCCATCGGTGTGCTGCTGTACGGCAGATCGGGCGCTGTCCTACAGCGAGCTCAAGCTCAAGGGGAAAAGCCCTGGGACGGTTCTACCAGGGCGATGGGGATCACGGGGGCGGCGCTTGAAAATCACCTCACGGACAGACGCAGGCTGTCCCGGGTGCGCGCACTCCCCGAGTGCTTCTTCAGATCCGGATTAGTTGATCACATTGACCCCGAAATGCTTTTTATGTCGGTTATTCATGTCACTGATTGATAATAATATCGGCACATCTGCCGTATTGAAATCCGGATCCCAAGCGGGCTCTCCACAGACCCGTGCCCCCGCATTGAGGTAGCCACGAATGAGGGGCGGCAGTGTCGGCGGTCGGCGCGCGGACTGGCCTGCCTCCAGTTGTTCAACCGGCAGGCGGCAATGCGGAAAAACGCGATAGCCGACCGGCCCGAGGTGGCGCGCCTGGAGGCGTCGCCACAGCAATGCGGCATCATGGCCGCCATCAGCCATGGGGATGCTGGCGCAGCCGAACAGGTGGGTATGGCGCCGCTGCACCATGTAGCGCAACAGCGCCGACCATAAAAGCAGGATCACGGCGCCACTACGGTAGTCGGGATGGACGCAGGAACGGCCGATCTCCACCAGCCCGTCTCGCAGGTGCTCGAGGCGGCTGATGTCGAATTCCTGCTCCGAGTAGTAGGCGCCGGCAGCCCGTGCCGCATCCGGAGACAGGATGCGGTAGGTACCCACCACTTCGGCACTGTCCAGGTCGCGCACCAGCAGGTGATCACAATAGGCATCGAAGGCATCGCGATCGATGCGCCGGGCCGCATCCAGGCGGGCCCCCATCTCCTCGCCGAAGACCCGGTAGCGAAGCCGCTGCGCCTGCTCGACCTCCCATCCATCACGGGCAAGGGCGATGCCCAGCTTGCGCCGGTGTACGCCGCCACGCGCCTCCAGTGGCTGCAATTGCATGCTGACTCCACGCTAATGCGATGCGGCGAACGATAGGAAAATGCCATGACAGCGCCGTGACATTCCGGTGAAATGTTCTTGACAGACAATGCGCCACCGACGATGCCTCGCTCACGACCCGGGAGAACCACAGTGGAAAACGAGAACAAGGATGCAGCGGCTGCATCGATGCAGGAGGAAAGCCCGTTCAAGGGCCGCACCGGCTTGCAGCGGCTACTCAATGCAACCGGGTACTCGCTGAGCGGACTGCGCTTGGCCTGGCATCATGAGGACGCCTTTCGCCAGGAGGTGCTGCTCGCGGCGCTGATGGTGCCGCTGGCGCTGTTCATAGGCCCCACAGGCACGGGCAAGGCCGTGATGGTGTTCAGTGTCCTGCTGGTGATGGTCGTGGAACTGCTCAACTCCGCGATCGAAGCCACGGTCGATCGCATCTCCCTGGAGAACCACCGGCTTGCCAAGCGCGCCAAGGATATCGGCAGCGCCGCCGTCATGATCAGCCTGCTGAACCTGGCCGTCATCTGGTTGCTGGTGCTGTGGGACTAGTGTCCACATTCAGTACCGGGGGAGTGGCCGGGGGGGCAGCTACTCCTGCGTCCAGCCAGCGGCACAGGAGCACCGCCGCTAGGGCGCCAGCGCATTGCGCCGCGATGAACCCGGGTGCATCCACCGGCCGTATGCCGGCAAAGGTATCGCTGGCAGCCCGTGCCAGCGTCACGGCAGGATTGGCAAACGAAGTCGACGACGTAAACC
>CAIPGJ010000326.1 GCA_903864555.1 uncultured Pseudomonadota bacterium
CGGCAGTAGTATATTTCTGTAGCACAAAACCAATGTCGGCAAGCCCACAAGCCTACAAAGAGTGGTACGAAAAGAAGTTTCTTCCCGCAGCCCGCAAGTGCGTATTCCGGTCATCGTGACCGGTGATTCCGGTGGATCGTGACCGGTCGCGCAGCGTGGTGAGTTGCGCGCTCAAATTGTAGGGGTATCGGTCACGATGTCTCGGTTTTTGTCTCCTTGTTGATGGTTTTTGGCTTCTGGCGCAGAGAGTCGCCCGTCAGGGTGAAACGGTGATGCTTTTGCATGAGGCGATCCAGAATGGCGTCGGCAATCGTGGCGTCGCCGACCCAGGCGTGCCAGTGTTCGATCGGTAGCTGGCTGGTGATGATGGTGGCTTTGTTGGCTGCCCTGTCGTCGATGATCTCCAGCAGATCGGCCCGGGTCTGGCTGTCTAGGCCGGTCATCCCCCAGTCGTCCAACAGCAGCACGTCAGTGCGTGCGAGTTGGATCAGCCACTTTCCAAACGTCCCGTTGCCGTGGCGCATGCGCAGTTCCTCGCCCATGCGTGGCACGCGCTGGTAAACGGCCGAGTGGCCGCGCCGGCAGGCGTACTGCGCCAGTGCGCAAGCCAGCCAGGACTTCCCCGCGCCAGTGGGCCCGGTGATCAGCACGCTGTGCCCGCTGTCGATCCAGTCACCGAGCGCCAGGCTCATCACGACGCGGCGCTCCAGCCCACGGCCGGCCCGGGCGTCGATGTCCTCGATGGCCGCTTGGGGATATTTCAGATGCGCGTGCTTGAGCAGCCGCTCCTGGCGCTTGTCGTTGCGCCAGTGCACTTCGCGGTCCACCAGCAGGCCCAGGCGCTCCTCGAAGCTCATCGCACTCATGCCGGCCTGGGTGAGTTGGTCCTGCAGTCCGCCGGCCATGCCATTGAGCTTCAAGCCGCGCAGTTGTTCCAGTGTCGTGTTCATCATCATGGGGTGATCCTTGTTGTTGTTCGTCGTTATTGGTAATGCCCAGGGCCGCGGACATTGGCGTGCTCGGGGCTGGTCCATTCGGCGGTCATGACGGGGGCCAACTGGTCGCGGCCACTGGCCAGGATGTCACGCACATGGGCGACCTTCGTGGTGCCCAACTCCAGCGCGATCAGGCAGGCCGCCTCCAGCCGTGGTTTGCCATAGCGCTTGACCAGCGAGAGCAGGCCCAGGCAGGCGCGGTACGCATGCTCGGGGTGGCGCCTTTCGGTGAGCAGTCGCTCCACCGTGCGCCCGGTGGCCACGCCAATGCTCTGGCCCCAGTGGATCAGGCGCTGCGGTGTCCACTGCATGTGCGCCTGGTGGGCCACCGGCATGTGCTCAGCCACGGTGGTGAAACCTCCCACATGGGCGCTGCGCAGGTGCGAGGCGATGCGCTCGCCGCGGTGCAGAACCTCCACCGTGCGCGCCGTCACGCGCGCCTCCATGACCCGCCCGACCAAGGCGTTGGGCACGCTGTAGCGGTGGCCCTCGAACTCCACGTGGTAGTCGATGTGCACCCGCACCGTCTTGAAGATGGCCACCTCGTAGGGCTGTGCTGGCAGGGGCTGCAAGGCCGGCGCATCGAGTTCCTTGAAGGCGCTGGCGCGGCTGCCGGGGAGTTTCTGAAACAGCCTGAGGTTGAGTTGCTCCAGCAGTGGTTCGATGGCCTCGTTGACGTCATCGACGCTGGCAAAGCGCTGGTGACGCAGACGCATCAAAATCCAGCGCTCCACCACCTGTACGGCCGACTCGACCTTGCCTTTGTCCTGCGGGTGGTAGGGGCGAGCCGGCAGCACCGAAGTGCCGTAGTGGCGGGCGAAGTCCTCCACCGTATCGTTGGCCCGGGGTTCATACCGGTTGGGGTTGGCGATCAGGGCGCGGGGGTTGTCGGGGACGATCAATTGGGGCACGCCGCCAATGAAGGTCAGCGCCTGGGCGCAGGCACCCAGCCAGTCGGCCATGGTCTCGCGGGGTGTGGCGCAGGCAAACGTGTAGCTCGACGCGCCCAGCGCGGCCACAAAGATATGGGCCCGGCTGCCGTCGGTCAGCCCGATCGTGGGGCCGGCGAAGTCGATGAACAGTTTCTCCCCGGCACGGTGGATCTGGCGCATGGAGCGCTTGAGGGACTTGGCGTAGCGGCGGTAGTTCTCGCAGAACTGGGAGTACCGGTGGGTCGTCTGGCCGGGGTGCTGCGCTGCATGCTCCTCCCACAGCAGCATCAGCGTCATGCCTTTGCGCCGCAGCTCCTGGTGCATGCGACCATATTCGGGCACCACGAAGCCGCTGGCACGCTGGGGCGCACCGAGCAGTCGGTGTTGCAGAGCGGCCTCGTTGAGCAGTTCAACCTGTGCCCAGTCCAGGCCAGCGGCGGCCGCCGCGCTGACGTATTTGGCGACAACGCCTTTGGAGATGCCCAGCGACGCGGCGATGCGTTCGTGCGAGAGCTGGGCCTCGAGCTTCAGACGCAGAACGTCCTTGATCTTGCGCATAGTGATCCTTCGGGTATCGGGCATGCCGGCTCCAGCAAAGGCTGGGAGGCTACCCGCATGGGGGAACAAATATGCGCAGCTCATCACGCTGCTGACCTATGCCGTCGCGCCATCGTGACCGCGATTCCGGCGTCGTGACCGACATTCCGGTCAAGGCCAGAAATCGGTCACGATAAACCGGAATCACCGGTCACGACAAACCAGAATCGTCGGTCACGATCGGCCGGAATCACCGGTCACGGTCGACCGGAATACCCAGTCAGCACCAGCACCTTGCGTCCCTCGCCGTAAGCGTTGATGACCTCGGCAGCAATCGCGTCCGTTCGGGCTTGATCAATCGCGAGGTGCCGGAATACATCCTGAATCCCTGCCGCCTGCGGCAAATCTATCCGCGAGTGCAGCGTGC
>CAIPGJ010000327.1 GCA_903864555.1 uncultured Pseudomonadota bacterium
CTTTATCCAGGGCGTGCCCGAACTCATGACAAGGGGCCGTTCGAGAAGCTGCCGTTTTTTTGCATATCCACGTCAACGCTCAAGGAGATGAATGTGTCAGGAAAACTTGGTATTGGTGATTCCTTCCCCGCCCTCACACTGACCACCGTCCGGGATGGCCCAATGCGGTTGCCGGGCGGGGTCGGCGCCCGTTATGCGGTGATCCTTTTCTATCGCGGCAGCTGGTGACACTACTGCCGCCGACAGTTGGTCGGCTTCGAGCAGTTGCAAGGTGAATTCAAGGCGCTGGGTGCAGGCGTGATTGCCGTCAGCGTGGATGCCATCGACAAGGCCGGGGAGGTGCAGGCGGAGGTGACTTTCCCCGTGGCGTATGGCGTGACGCGCGACACGGCAGAGGTGCTGGGCTCCTGGTGGGAGGAGCGGCGCAGCATCATCCAGCCTTCCGAATTCATCGTTGATGATGCCGGCAAGGTCATTGCGTCAAGTTACAGCGATGGTCCGCTGGGTCGCATGGATGCGGCCGACGTGCTGAGGATGCTGAAGTCGCGCGAGCAGGCGCTGCGCAAGTGACAAAAGGGATGCGCAAGCGGGTGGCATGGTCCATTGAGGCCTTGCTGCCGGCCGGAATCGGGAGGTATTGAATTGAACAACGCAGGAAAAGTCACCGGATCCCGGGCGGGGCACGAACAGGCCGGCGACCAGCGCACTTCCCTGTTGGCGCTTGCCATGACCCGCCGGATCGCCCTCAATGCGTTGCGGGTTTCCGTAGTAGTGGGAAGCGTGCTGAATCTGATCAACCAGGGGCCCGCCATCTGGGCCGGCGGACAGGTGTCATGGATGCATCTGGTCCTGAACTATCTGGTGCCGTATTGCGTGGCCAGCTACAGCGCGGCGAAGAATGAGCTGGGGCGTCAATCAAGGCGCGAGTGAAACGTCGTCATTGTCTGCGTCGGCGTGCGGTCTGCACTTTTCGGACCTGGTTGTAAATCAATGGAGGATACGATGGCTGAGTACGCTGACGGATGGAATGCCGACCGTGCCATGCGGGTCAGTCGCTGGAGGCGATACTGCATGGCCGGGATGATTTCGGTCGCAACCCTGCTGCCTTGCGTGGCGATGGGGCAAGGTGCGGCCGTCGGAACATTTCCCTCGCGCACCCTGCGAATGGTGGTGCCCTTTCCGCCCGGCGCGAGCACCGACACCACCTCCCGGCTGGTGGCACAGCGCCTGGGTGATGCCTTCGGTCATACGGTCGTGGTGGATAACAAGTCCGGTGCCTCAGGGGTGATCGGCCTGGACTTCGTGGCAAAGGCGCCGGCGGACGGATACACGCTGGGGGTGCTCATCGTCGGGCATCTGACCCTGGACAAGACGCCGTTTGACCTGGTGCGTGACTTCGCGCCGGTGAGTCAGATGACCAGCAACACCTACGTGCTGGCCGTCAATTCGAAACTGCCGGTGCGCTCGATCGCCGATCTGGTCGAGCTGGCTCGGGCCAAGCCCAACACCGTGCGCTTCGGATCATCCGGTCAGGGCGGTGTGATCCATCTTGCGGGCGAGTTGTTCGCGTCGCTTGCGAAAGTGAAAATGCTGCATGTCCCCTACAAGGGCAATGCACCTGCCATGACGGACGTGGCCGGGGGGCACATCGAAATGCTGATTGCCGGCATGCCGACCGTGGCGCCGTTTGTCAGCTCTGGCCAGGCCCGCGCGCTGGGGGTGACCTCGCCAAAACGACTGGCGTCGGCCCCGGACCTGCCTGCAATACAGGAAACCGTGCCCGGATACGAGGTGGAGGGATGGTATGGGGTGATTGCCCCGGCCGGCGTGTCCGCACCCATCGTGGACAGGCTCAGCCGGGAGATCGCAAAGGTGCTGGCACTGGCGGAAATCCGGGACAAGTTCGCTGCTGACGGGACCTTC
>CAIPGJ010000328.1 GCA_903864555.1 uncultured Pseudomonadota bacterium
CCTGATACTCGTCGGTCTTGGCGGAATTTTCGTGGAAGTCCTCAGGGATGTTGTCGTCGAGCTGGCGCCGGTGGGGCGCGACCAGGCCATGGTCATGATCGGGAACATCGGCGCGCGCAAGGTGCTGGACGGGTTTCGTGGCATCGCCCCGGTCGACAAGCTGCGGCTGGCCGACATCATCTCACGCATGTCTGAACTGATCGCCGATCACGCCGAAGTGATCGAGGAAATCGATGTCAACCCGGTCATTTGTTCCGGCTCCAGACTCGTTGCCGTGGATGCACTGATTGTGAAGGCAAAGGCCGCCCCTGTTGCTGACCGGGACTGATGTCCGCTGACCGCGTCCGCAAGCGGGCTGGGCGGGCGCAGCAAAAGAAGGAGGAGTGATGCAGTTCGCGCATGTAGATACCGACTGGAATACGCTGTCGGACGAGGCATTCCGCGGCAGGGCGTCGGCTCTGTTCGAGCAGTGTCCGCCGGAGCTTCGCAATGCCAGGCTCCGCCCCAGGGCGGCTGAATCCCGTGGCTGGTATCTGCACCTGTCGCGGGCCGGCTGGCTGGCGCCGGTATGGCCGCGCCGATACGGCGGCATGGAGCTGTCGCCCTCCAAGTACCTCATCTATGTCGAAGAGATGGAGCGTCTGGGCTGCCCCCGGCTGAGGGACTCGGGAGTCAACACGCTCGCCCCGATCCTCATACTGCAGGGCACCGACGCGCAGCGCGAGGAGTACCTGCCGAAAATCCTTGCCGGGGAACACACCTGGTGCCAGGGTTATTCCGAACCGAATGCCGGCTCCGACCTTGCAAGCCTGCGCACCGAGGCGGAACTGCGCGGCGACGAGTTCGTGATCAACGGTCAGAAGCTGTGGACCAGTTCAGCCTTCGATGCGACCCACATTTTCATGCTGGTGCGCACCAACAAATCGGTGAAGAAACAGGCGGGCATCAGCTTCCTGCTGGTGGACATGCGCCAGCCGGGCATCACCGTGCGCCCGTTCAAGAGCCTTAACATGCAGGAAGAGCAGTGCGCCGTGTTCTTCGACAATGCCACCACGCCTGTGCGCAATCTCGTGGGCGAAATCAACAACGGCTGGAACGTGGCACGGGCGCAGCTGGGTTACGAGCGCCTGTTCTCGGGGTCGTCGCGACAGTCCATGACTTTCCTGTTCAAGCTTCGCCGCATTGCCAGGCTCACCGGCAAGCTGGAGGACCCGGCCTTCGTGGACCGTCTGACGCAGATCACCTTCGATGTGATGGATCTCAATTCGGCCTATGAGCGCATGGCCCGAACGCTCAAGGACGGCAAGCCGCTGGGGCCGGAAGCCTCCCTGTTGAAGGTATGGGCCACTGAAACCTGCCAGCGCGTGGGTGAACTGATGATGGAAACGGCTGATGAGTGCGGTGGCCTGATGGGGGATGTGCAGTTCGGGGACGAGTCGATCGAACTGCTCTATCCGTTTCTAGAGGCTAGGTCCTGGACGATCTACGGCGGGTCCAACCAGATCCAGCGCAATATCATGGCCAAGGGCGTGCTGAATCTGCCCTCGTAAGGAGAAGTTTTCGATGAATGCACCATCCGCTGAAGAACTGGACCTGCTGCGCGACCAGGCGCGCACGTTCACCCGCCAGCACACTGACCATCGCCGGCTGCGCCAGATGCGCGAGACGCTGCCGGGCCATGCCCGCGACGTGATCGCGCAGTTTGCCGGGCTGGGCTGGAATGGCGTGCTCTTTCCCGAGTCGCTGGGCGGTTCGGCAACCGGTTTTTCCGCCATGGGCGTGATTCTGGAGGAACTGGGTCGGGGATTGATTGCAGACCCGCTGGTACCAGGCGCAGTGCTCGCAGGGCGGGCCATTCTTCATTGTGACAATGAAGCCTTGAAGCAAAAACTGATTCCCGGCATTGCTGAGGGCACGATCACGGCCAGCCTTGCCTGGCAGGAAAGGCCCGGAACGCTTGATCCGCAAGCCATCCAGACCTTGGCCACGGTGGACAAGGGTCTGGTCTCACTCACAGGCGGAAAGCAGTTTGTGGCTTTTGCTGAGGCGGGAGGGTTCGTCGTGAGCGCGAAGCGGGCGGAGGACGTGGTGCTGGTCTGGGTGCCCCGTGATACGCCAGGCCTCAAATTGCAGATGCAATGGCGTGCCGATGGGACGCCTGGTGCCATGCTCGCTCTCGACAATGCCACCGTGCCTCAGGAGAACATGGCTGGCGCTGGTAAGCAGGCCCTGGAACGCGCCATAGACGAGGCGGCGGCGATGGCCTGTGCCGAGATGGTCGGCGTCATGCGCGCCGCGCTCGACATTACCACCGAATACATGCGACATCGGGTGCAATTCGGCAAGCCCATTGGCAGTTTCCAGGCGCTGCAGCACAAGGCGGTGGACCTGTTCATGCAGCAGGAACTGGCGGCAGCGGTTGCCGCTGAGGCGGCCGAGGTGTTGGACCGGGAACCTCGCAAAGACGAGCGCACGAGGATGATCGCGCGGGCCAAGGCCCGCTGCAACGATGCGTGCTTGCGCATCACGCGCGAATCGATTCAGCTGCATGGCGGCATCGGCACCACCGATGATTGCGACATCGGCCTGTATTTCAAGCGGGCACTGACCCTGTCTGCGTGGCTAGGGAGCAGCCCCGTACAGCGCGCGCGCTATGCTCCCTTTACCCGACAGGAGTGCGAGTTGGATGTTTAGAAAATCGCTGAGTGAGAGGCAGTCGATTCCCTTTGACCATCTGCCAGGCCCTCGAGAGTGTCCGGGGAACTGCTACTCAATGAGAATGCGATGCCCCCGTCAATATTGGTGACCGGCGCGAGCGGCGTGGTGGGCTCTGCCGTGCTGCGGCATCTGTTGCCGTTGCAGGCAGTGGGCGGGGCGCGGCTGGTCGCCTCGGCGCGCAACGAGAAGCAGCGCAGCCACTTCCAGTCGCTGGGCGTAGTCACAGTGCACCTGGATTTCGATGACGCGGCTTCTGTGGCGGCCGCAATGACCGGGATCGACCGCCTCTTTCTTGCTACCGGATACAGTGTGCACATGCTGGTGCAGAGCAAGACTGTGCTGGATGCGGCAAAGCGGGCCGGGGTGGCGCATGTGGTGCACCTGGGGGCGCTGGCCGAGCCAGGCACCCGCCTTGCCCATTATGTGTGGCATGCCTATGTCGAAAGCCACATCGAATGGCTGGGCCTGGGGTTCACCCATCTGCAGCCCAATGCCTTCATGCAGAACATCCTCATCGGGCTGCGCCCGGAAAAAAGGGTGCTGCGCCACCACTACGGCTCGGCGCCGATCGGCTGGATCGACGTGGAGGATATTGCCCGGGTGGCTGCCCAGGCGCTGGGTAATCCGCAACGGCATGCGGGCAAGGCCTACCGCTTGTCGGAGGAGGTGCTCACCATGGTGCAGGTAGCGGCGACCATTTCGCGGGTGACCGGAACCAACTATGGCGTGGATGCGCGACCCTGCGAGGAATTCCTGCCGGCGATTCTGAGAGGCGGCATGGAGTCGACCTATGCCACGGCATTGGCCGAGAGCGTGGTGCAACTGCAGACCGGCGGCAGTTTTCGTGCCGACCATGCATACGATACCGTGCGCGAGGTGACTGGAGCGCCGGGTACGCGGTGGGAGGCGTTTGTCGAGAGGCATCTTGCGGCCTTCATTGCACCGCCGGGAACCGGATGATTCGGGTGCAAGCGGCAGGACGAACGTTTCTGGAAGAGATTGTTTTGCGGGTAGACCATATGTGGAGGGTTTCATCATGAATCAAGAACGGCAGGTGGTTCGTGCAGGATCATGGGGTTTTGGCGCATTGTCCCTGGTAGTGGCGGCTGGTTTGGCCGTCGCCCCTTCGCCCGGCTTTGCCCAGGCCTATCCGTCAAAACCAGTCAAACTGGTGTTGCCGCACCCTCCTGGCGGCACCACCGACCTGATCGCACGCATACTCGCCACACGCATGGGCGAGAGCCTGGGTCAGACCATCATTGTCGATCACAAGCCCGGAGGGAGCACCATGATCGCCGCCGCCGCCGTCGCCTCGGCGCCGGCGGATGGCTATACGCTGATGATCCACGTTGGACAGCTCTATACCAACCCGATGATGTACAGGAATGTCCCTTACAAGGTAGACAACTTCTTCCCCATTTCGCTTGCGGCAACCGTGCCGTATTCACTTAGCGTGTCGCGCAGCGTCCTGGCGAAGAATCCGAAGGAACTGGTCGAGTACATTCGCGCCAATCCGGAGAAGGTCAACTATGCCACGCTGGGTGCCGGCGGGAACACCCATCTGCTGGGCAAGATGCTGGAACAGATTGTCGGCAAACCCATGACCGACATTCCCTATAAGGGCAGCGCGCAGGCGATCACCGACCTGATTGGAGGCCAGACCCAGCTGTATTTCGATGCCGTAGCCACCTCCCTGCCGCAATTCCGTGCCGGTAAGATCAATATTCTGGGCGTGACCTCGGCCGAGCGGCTGCCCGGTGCGCCTGATATTCCGACACTGAAGGAACAAGGCCTGGCGATCGTCGGCGAGACCTGGTGGGGCCTGCTCGGGCAGGCTGCTTTGCCGCGCCCAGTGGTAGATCGCCTCCATGCCGAAACGGTGAAGGTGGTCGCATCGCAGGAGTTCCAGACCAGGATCATCGCCAGCGGTGGCGTGGCTGTCTCATCGGCATCACCTGAGGAATTCGATCGCTATATCAAGCGCGATGCCGAGGGCTGGGCAAGAGTGATCCGGCCACTCAAGCTGCAACTGGACTAGAGCCTGTTGATGCCGTGCAAACCGAAATTCACTCCGTGAGGAAACGATGAAACGCTTTCTGATCGCTGTTGTAATGGCAGCACTCATGATTTCGGGTGGTCATGCAGCCGCCCAATCCTATCCAGCCAGGACGGTTAGCCTGGTGGTGCCTTCGGCACCCGGTGGAGCCACTGACATCTTCGGCCGCATGATTGCGCGGGAACTGGAATTGCGCTTCAAGAGGCCGGTGATCGTGACCAACAATGCCGGTGCCGGGGGACTGATCGGGACCGAGAGCGTGGCGCGTGCCGCGGCCGATGGCCACACTCTGCTGCTGGGGTACCAGGGCGTCATTACCGTCAATCCAGTATTGCATGCGAAGATTTCCTACGACCCGGAGAAGGACTTCACTCCGGTGAGCCTGCTGGCGCGGCTGACCTTCGTGCTATCGGTGCATCCGAGCGTCAAGGCCGGCAGCGTGGCTGAATTCATTGCACTGGCCAAGTCTGTTCCTGGCAAGCTCAACTATGGCAGCGCGGGCGCGGGCACCACCTCGCACCTGGCGATGGAACTGTTCAAATACGAAGCCGGGGTGGACATCGTGCACGTGCCCTTCAAGGGCTCAGGCCCTGCCTCCAACCTGTTGCTGGCTGGGGGCCTTTCGGCAAGTTTCGAGAACATTGCCACCGCGCTGCCGCGGATCCGTTCCGGGGAATTGCGCGGCCTGGGGGTGGCAGGGCCCGAGCGAACGCCACTTGCACCCGACATTCCCACCGTGGCCGAAGGTGGGGTCAAAGGCTATGACGTCACATCCTGGTTTGGCATCCTGGTACCTTCCGGCACGGCCCGCGAACCATTGGATCGACTCACTGAAGCGTTGGCCGATTCGATGCGTAATGCCGAGTTCAGAAAACGCATGACCGATATGGGACTAGAGCCCATGAACACCAGCTCGGAAGTCTTCCGCAGTCAGATCAGCGCGGAACTTGCAAAATGGCGGCGGGTGGTGAAGCAGGCTGGGATCTCTGCTCAGTGAATCCGTGGCGCTCGCCTGCCGGAACCGGTGATCCAGTGAAGGGGATGCATTGAGTCAGGCTGTTGAGCAAGGCGCCACGCTGCGTCTGGCATCGTGGGTGGTCGGTACCACTTTGCAAGATATTCCGGCGCTGGTTCAGCACGAGGGACTTAGGGCATGGCTCAACTTTCTGGGCTGCGCGGTGGGAGGAGTGGACCAGGAAACGCGCCGCACGTTCGAGCGCTCGCTCGCGGGCACTGCCGGCCGGGGCAGCTCCACGGTGTTCGGTTGCGGGCGCAGCAGCGATTGCGTGCATGCGGCACTTGCCAATGCACTGGCTGCCACGGTCTATGGGTTCTGTGACACGCATGCGCAGGCCATCGTGCATCCGAGCCCGCCGGCGCTGGCGGCGGCGCTGGCCTTAGGTGAACAAAGGAAAGCGCATGGACGGGACCTGTTGCTGGCCGGCATTCTGGGCTTGGAGGTGGCGTGCCGATTGAGCAAGGCCATTTCGGTGCACCCTGCAGTCGGGAACCTGGGGTGGTTGCAAAGCGGGCTGGTGGGCGGGGTCGGTGCCGTAGTCGCCTGCGGAAAGCTGCTGGGGCTGGATGTGGGACAACTGGCGTCGGCAATCGGACTGGCCGCCGCCCAGGGTCAAGGGCTGCGCGTGGCCATGGGGACCATGAGCACGCCGCTCATCCATGCCCAGGGCGCCGATACCGGATTGCGTGCGGCATTGCTCGCAGCCGAAGGTTTTACCGGTCCGCAGAATGGTATCGAGGGCGAGTATGGATTTGCCCGGATGTTTGCGCCGAGTGCATTTCTGGATGGGCTGACTGATAGGCTGGGCAAAGCCTACGAGCTCTCGGCACTTACCTACAAGCCTTTCCCGGCGGGTATCGTTGCGCATCCGGCCATCGATGCTGCACTGCGTCTGTATCGGCGCGGCCTGGATGCCGCGAACATCGTGCGTGTGGATGCGGTAATTAGTCCCGCAGCGGCAAAGCTGACTGCCCGCCGTCATCCGGCCGACTCCACCGATGCACAGTTCAGCCTCCAGCATTGGTCCGCCGTGGCGCTTATCCATGGCACAGCCCGGGTCCAGGACGCAGATCCACCGCGGCTGCAGGAGCCTGCGGTGGTTGCCCTGCGCGAAAAGATCCACGTGCGAGCCGATGAACGGATCACCGCGGATGCGGCCGACATGAGCATCACCCTGCAGGATGGGCGGCAGCTTCGGGAGAGCGTCGAGCATTGCGTGGGAAGCATCGCGCACCCGATGGGTGATGCAGACATCGAAAACAAGGTACGCGGACTTTGCGAGCCAGTCATGGGTGCGGCGCGCTGTACGGCGCTGATCGGGGAGACATGGGCTCTGCGCGACATGCTGGATGTGTCGTGCCTGGGCGCAATCTGCCGCTAGAGCGGGTGGCCGGCGGGGTTCCAAGTGAATTTCACAACAGGAGACTAGGTAATGGACTATTCGCGTTACAAATTAATCTCGGTGACCAAGGCGGGCGGGATCGCGACGCTGTGCCTGAACCAGCCGGACAAGCGCAATGCCGTGGATACCGAAATGCACAACGAGCTGGAGGAGGTCTGGCTTGATCTGGCCGGAGATGCCGAGGTCCGGGCGATCATCTTCACAGGCTCGGGAAAGTCTTTCTCCACCGGAGGTGATATCAAGGGCATGGTGTCGCGCTTCGGCACCGAAGAGGGCTGGAAATTCGCGCTGGCCGTTCCGGCCATGACCCGCAGGCTGTTTCAGAATATGTTGGAGGTGGGGCCGCCCATCATCGCTGCGGTCAATGGCGACGCAGTGGGCTTGGGAGCCACATTGGCTCTCTTTTGTGACGTGGTGGTGATCTCTGAGACTGCCAAGTTTGGTGATACCCACGTGAAGGTTGGACTGGTGGCCGGCGACGGTGGTGCCGTGATATGGCCGCTGCTGGTGGGTCCTGCTCGGGCCAAGGATTTCCTGATGCGTGGTCGCCTGGTCTCGGGCAAGGAGGCAAAGGAGCTCAATCTGGTGGGTTATGCAGTGCCTGTCGAGGAGGTCATGGCCAAGGCTAACGAGATCGCCGAGGAACTGGTCAATCTTCCGCCACTGGCAGTGCGTTGGACAAAGCTGGCAATCAACAAGTACATCAAGGACCAGCTCAATCTCGTGATGGATGCCTCCATTGCCTACGAGATGCTTTCGATCAATTCCCAGGACCACAAGGAAGCCGCACTTGCCTTTATGGAGAAAAGGCCTCCGAAGTACAAGGGAATTTGACCTCAGCGACTGTCCCAGCCGCGTATGATGATCTGCTGCTTCTCTATTTCATCCACGTCACCACCGTCTCGACAAACGCCTCCGGTGACTGCAGCGCAAAGAAGTGGCCGCTGTCGACTTCCACGTAAGTGCCATCGGGCACGGCGGCGGCGACTTTCTTCGCCAGCTCGGGGAGGCGCTGGCTGTCGTGGCGGTCGCCGATGGCCAGGGTCTTCGCCTTCACCCTGGGGTAGAGCGGGGTGAGGTCGATGGTGCTCATCATGCGGCCCTGGGCAGCGAAGGACTCCGGGTCATTGCACACCCAGCGCGCCTGGTAGCGCGCGAAGCGTTCCAGGTTGCGCTCGCGGATCACCGGCGGCCAGGAGCGGGCGTGGCTCGTTTCCATGGAGGCGCGCATGCCTTCGCGCACCACCAGGTCGGCGCGGGCCTGGCTGGAGGCGGCATTGCCCTCGCGTTGACCGATGGTGGGGCTGGCCAGTGCGATGCGTTTGACACGCCCGGGGTGAGCGGCGGCGAAACCGACGATGAAGTCGCAGCCCATGGCGCAACTGGCCATGCACACGGGCTCCGTGATGCCCAGTGCATCGAGCAGGCCGGCGATGTCGGCGATCACGGTGTCGTAGGTGATGGCCTTCATCTTTTCCGAGAAGCCGAAGCCGCGCTGGTCGAAACGCAGCACGCGAAAGTGCTGCTGCAGGGCGGGCAGCACCTCGTCGTAGCTTTCCATGCAGCCGCCGGCTTCGTGGATGAGGACCAGGGTGTCTGCGCCTGATCCGGTCAGGTCGTATCTCAGGCTGGCGCCGTTGGCGGTGATCCAGGGCATGGTGTTCCTCCTTTGCGAAATTTTTCCGGATCGTACGCTGATTGCCAGTGGGCTGTCCCGGGGAGGCCACGGTGAGTGGCCGTGGCTTCAGGCATGCCGATGCACTGGACGGCCCCGATCAGTCGGAATGACGCCGACGCGCGGTCAGTGCGCCACCATGGACGACAGGCCTTCGCGGCTGTGTAGGGGCAGGCAGTAGCCGTTGGCGGGGTCGTCGACGGCGGTGATGGAAATGATCGGTGCGCTGGAACTGACGGCGCCGAAGATGGTGGAGAAGGAGACGTCGGCGGCATCACGGCCGGTGCCGATGCGCACCAGGCCCATAGGCGGGCACACGCCCGTGGGGTCGAACAGATACCAGCGATGGCTCAGGAACACCTCGACATAGGCATGGAAGTCCGTGGGGCCCATGGCCGGATCGGCACCATAGTTGATGCCGGTGACCATGCGCGCCGGGATGTTGACCGCGCGGCACAGGGCGATCATCAGGTGGGCGAAGTCGCGGCATACGCCCACCTGTTCGACGATGGTGTCCACGGCCGAGGTGCTGCCATTGGAGCTGCCGGAGGTGAAGGTGGTGCGGGTACGTACCCAGTCCTGGATCGCCTGCACGCGCCAATAGCCCTGGCGCAGATGCCCGAACTCGCGCATGGCATAGCGCCGCAGCCGGTCGGACTGGCAGTAGCGGCTCGGGTAGATGTAGGGCAGCACCGAAGGCGGCAACTGCGAGATGGGCATCTCCTCGATCAAGGCCGGGGATTCGATATGGGTGTCCAGGTCGACCGTGGCGCTGTACTGGATATTGAGTGGCCCCGGATTGGCGGTGAGGCGCATCAGGCGGGAGCCGCTGGCCGGGTCGGCATAGATGACCGGC
>CAIPGJ010000329.1 GCA_903864555.1 uncultured Pseudomonadota bacterium
ACCGCCGGCACTGTCACCGCCCAGCAGCAGGCGCTGCGCCGGGATACCCTGTGCCAGCAGCGCACGGTACACCGCCAAGGCGTCGTCCAGTGCTGCCGGAAACGGGTGCTCGGGCGCCAGCCGGTAGTCCACCATCAGCAGCCGGATCTGCGCCCGCCGTGCCAACTGGGCCGCCAGGTCACGGTGGCTGTTGAGCCCGCCCATCACAAAGGCGCCGCCGTGTAGGTACAGGCAGATTGGCGCCGTGTCGGGTTGGGTCAGGCTGCGTGGCGTCACCCACTCCACCGGCAGGCCGGCCAATTGATCAGGCTTGATCTGCACCGAAGGCCCGGGTTTGCTGCGGTCTGCGGCCAGAAAGCGCCGGTTGCGCCGAAACCTGTGCTCAGCACTCAGCTTGGCGCTGGCGCGCTGGGCTAAGCGCATCAGGGTGCTTAGCACAAAGTTCTGCAGGCTCATGACGCGACCACCTCAACCGCGCGGGGTGGCATGGGTCACAAATGTGCTGATGGCAGCCCGCATGGCCTCGGGCACATCCACCCGCAGCGAATGGCTGCTGTTGGCCAGCACCTTTAGCTGAGAGCCAGGAATCAGGCGGTGGATTTCTTCAGAAAACTCGGGCGGGCAAATCCAGTCTTGCTGGCCTGCCAGGATCAGCGTGGGCGCGGTGATGCGTGAGAGCTCGGGGCGCAAATCAAAGGTCTGCAAAAAGCCGCCCGGTGCAAAGGCCTGCGCCATGGCCTCGGGCGAAACGATGCCGCGTGTCCGGCCCTGCTCGGCGGCAGCGGCGTCGTACTTCAGCGCATACAGCGGCCCCATCAGCGTGTAGTAGTGGCGCATTTTGTCGGCCGTGTCCAGTTTGCCGGCCCACAGGTCATTGCACACCGCCACCTGCTCGGGCGTGCCACGCTGGGCCACGATTTGCCGCGCCCGGGCATTGAACCCGGCGTGCGCTGCCGTCACCATCAGCACCAAGTGCGACACCGACTGTGGGTAGCGAGCCGCGTGCGCCATGGCCACCATGCCACCATAGCTGGTGCCCATGCTGACAATCGGCCCCAGCCCCAGGTGGCGACGCAGCGCCTCCATGTCCTCCACGTTTTCGTCCAGGTTGTACAGCCGCACATCGCCCCGGCCTGAGCGGCCTTGGCCCCGGTGGTCAAAATAGACCAGCTGTAGCCGGTCGGCCAGCTGGCCAAAGCCGGCCTTCAGGTCGCTGTGCTCACCGCCTGGGCCGCCGTGGATGACAAAGGCCGCCGGCTTTTCCCGCATGCGCGAGCCATCGGGCACCAGGCCCATGCCGTCGATGTCAAAGTAGATCTCGGTATTGCGAAGGTGGGCGAGCATGGCGGTCCTTGGTGGATATAGAAAGGATAGTCTTGGTGCTGATGCGCGGCGGCAGGCGACGCAGAGATTGTCGTTTATGCTTACTGCCACAACGTCGCGGCGAATGACCATTCTTGAATGACGGCGAACCAGCTTTGTGCCCGTGCGCAAATTGATAGGATCTGAACCATGTACCAATTGTTGGCCGGCCTGCGTATCGTTGAATGCGCGTCCTTCATTGCGGCCCCATCGTGCACGCTGCACATGCAGCAATTTGGTGCCGAAGTGATCCGCATCGATCCCATCGGTGGTGGGCCCGATTTCAGGCGCTGGCCGCTGTCGCCCGAAGGTAGCAGCTTCTATTGGGAAGGCCTCAATAAGGGAAAACGCTCCGTGGCCATTGACTTGTCAAAGCCCGCAGGTCGGGCATTGGCCATCGACCTCATCACCGCGCCGGGCGAAGGTGGTGGCGTGTTTGTCACCAATTTTCCTCACACCGGTTTCCTGGCCCATGGGCCGCTGCGCGCGCGGCGCGCCGACCTCATCACGGTGCGCGTCACCGGCTGGGGTGATGGCTCTTCGGCCCTGGATTACACCGTGAATGCAGCCATTGGCGTGCCTTACATGACCGGCCCGGCAGAAACCCCGGAGCATCCTGTCAACCATGTGTTGCCCGCCTGGGATCTTCTCACTGGCGCTTATGCCGCTTTCGCGGCTGTATCCGCCGAACGGCACCGCCGCCTGACCGGACTGGGTCAGGAGGTGACAGTGCCCCTGTCCGACATGGCGCTCGCTTCGCTGGGCCACATGGGGCAGATTGCCGAAGTGCTGAGTGGCGGTGACCGCCCGCGCATAGGCAATGCGCTTTACGGCGCGTTCGGACGCGACTTCATCACTCGGGACGGCGAACGCGTCATGGTGGTGGCGATCACGGCCAAGCAGTGGTCGGGGCTGCTGGAGGCGCTGCAGTTGCAGAGCGCCATGGCTGAGCTGGAAAAGGTGCTGAAGGTATCGTTTGCGCAGGACGAGGGTGTGCGTTTCACGCACCGCGACATGTTGTTCCCGATCTTCGAGCGCGCCATCGGCGCATATGCCCTGGCCGAGTTACAGGGCCGATTCGACCCGAACGGCGTCTGCTGGGCCCCTTACCGCACGCTGAGCCGTGGGCTGGCGGAAGACCCGCACCTGTCCCTGGACCGGCCCTTGTTCAATCTGCTGGGGCACCCCAGTGGGCACCGCTACCCGGCACCCGGCGCCGCCGCCACGCTGGGCGGCACACCGCGCGGTCCAGTGGTACGGGCGCCGCACCTCGGTGAGCATACCGACCAGGTGCTTGCCGAGGTGTTGTCAATGTCCTCGGCGCAGATTGGCGCTCTGCATGACGCTGGCATCGTGGCCAGTGCGTGAGACTGCCTGCCCGAATCCCTTCGAACCAGCTTTGTCAATGAGTACCCCTGTGACGACAACCGATTTGAGTTTCTTGAACTATCTGCAGAACGTGGTCGCGCCCGCCCGCGCATTCGCTGCGCAGGCGACTCAGGCCGTGCGTCTGCGCTGCGCCCCTGATGGGCGCCCCGATGCGGCCCTGATGCAACGCCACCAGCGCGTGTTGCACGGGCTGGCATGGATCGCGACCACGGTGGAGGCCATCCAGTGCGCGGCGCAATGGGCCGACCGACTGCAGCAACACGGTCGCCTCGGCGAGGGCGAGGAACTGGCTCTGACCGTGGGCATCGGTGAATACCTGGCACAACTCGTCGGCGGCCTGCCGATGTCGCAGAATGAAATCTTCCGCCCCACGGAGCTGGGTCTGGAAAACGCTGCCGCTGCGCTGCAAGGCGGCACCAGCGTGCGCTGGTTCCTGGCGCGTGGCGCACTGCCCGAGACGCGCCAGGCCCTCGTCGACCACCTGCGCCAGGGCCGTGAGATTGCAGAAACTGCGTTTGACGAAGACCTCGACGTGGTGCGTGATCAGTTCCGCCGCTTCGCGACCCGCGAGATCCTGCCGCACGCCCACGCCTGGCATCTGGCCGACGATCTGATTCCCGATACCGTCGTGGCGGCACTGGCCGAGCTTGGCGTCTTCGGTGTGACCGTGCCAACCGACTATGGCGGCATGGGCCTGGGCAAACGCGCGATGTGTATCGTGACCGAGGAACTGAGCCGCGCTTGGATCGCCGCGGGCTCGCTGGGCACGCGCTCGGAGATCGCCGGCGAGCTGATCATGGGGGCAGGAACCAACGCGCAAAAGGCGTACTGGCTGCCCCGTATTGCCTCCGGTGAAGTGCTGCCGACGGCCGTTTTCACCGAGCCGGACACCGGTTCCGACCTGGCGTCGCTGCGCACCCGGGCCACACAACTGCCCAATGGGCGCTGGCGCATCGACGGCAATAAGACCTGGATCACCCACGGTGCGCGCAGTGACCTGATGACGCTGCTGGCGCGGACTGAACCCGAGCGCACTGACCACGACGGTCTGACCATGTTCCTGGCCGAAAAGCCACGCGGCACTCAGACAGAGCCCTTCCCAGCAGAGGGCATGAGCGGCGGCGACATTCCGGTGCTGGGTTACCGCGGCATGCGCGAATACGAGATTGCGTTCGACGGCTTCGAGACCGGCGCTGACGCGGTCCTCGGCGGCGTACGCGGCCAGGGGTTTCGCCAACTCATGCAGACCTTCGAGGCGGCACGAATCCAGACCGCAGCCCGCGCCATTGGTGTTGGATGGCGCGCCTTCGACCTCGGCTGGCGTTATGCCAATGACCGCAGGCAGTTCGGCAAGGCGATCATCGAATTTCCGCGCGTCTCTGACAAGCTGGCCATGATGGTGGCTGAGACGGTGATCGCGCGCGAGTTGACGCAGTTCGCCGCCGGCGAAAAGGAAAAAGGCCACCGCTGCGATATTGAAGCCGGTATGGCCAAGCTGCTCGCCGCCCGCGTGGCCTGGAGCAATGCCGACACCAGCCTGCAAATCCATGGCGGCAACGGATATGCGCTGGAGTACGAGATCAGCCGCGTGTTGTGCGACGCCCGCATTCTCAACATCTTCGAGGGCGCGGCCGAGATCCAGGCGCAGGTGATTGGGCGGGGGCTGCTGGGGCGCCTTCAATGACGCCGCGCAGCCCGTGAGTCACGTCCGAGGCGCGAATGCCAAGGTTCTGCGAGCTTGCAGAACCACCGGCAAGTCCACCATGCGACCATCGACCTGCACCGCTGCCCCGCCGGCCTCGGCATCGGCGGCAAGTACCTTGCGCGCCCAGGCCAGTTCCTCTGCGGTGGGCCTGAAGGCATCGTGCACCACGGCGACCTGAGAGGGATGGATGCACAACTTGCCAGAGAAGCCGAAACGAAGCGCGCGGCGCACGTCCGCGCGTAGGCGGGCTTCATCACCGATCTGGACGGTGACACCGTCCACTGGTGGTGCGAGACGGTTCA
The DNA here is from genome assembly GCA_903864555.1 of uncultured Pseudomonadota bacterium. The sequence goes on from CAIPGJ010000329.1 coordinate 4,759, forward strand.
GACGTGTAGCGATGTTCACTGCGAAACGCAACGGTACCAATTCGCTTTCGTCCGAGTCACACTGCAGGCCGGTATCGGCCATGAAATCGATATGCCCCACCACCAGTCGTGATACCCCGGCAGCGCCGCCGAGGGATGGTAACGCGGCGTAGCCGGCGGCACTTTCGATCAGAGCCAAGGTGGGAACGCCGCGCAGGGCGCTGTGCACCTGCTCCAGCACGAATACCGTCTCTGCCTTGGGCACCATCACCGCTGCGGGTGGTGGCAGGGCAGCGAGCCAAGCCAGGTCGGCTTGGCCGATTTCGCCATCGGCGGTGTTGATCCGCACGATCAGGGGTACACCAATGCCTTGTAACCGCGTCCAATCGTGCGCAATCGCAACCCGCGCCGCCGCCTTGTCAACAGAGGGAACGCTGTCCTCGAGGTCGAGCACCACGGCGTCTGCGCCGCTGCGTACTGCCTTCTCGAATCGGTCGGGCCGGTTGCCTGGCACGAACAGCAGGGTACGCGCCTGAGCGACACGCGTGGTCATGGGGTTGGTCATGGCGATCCTTGTTGCATCATCACACGGCGCCTTGCGCCCGCATTTCGGCAATGCCAGCGCTGTCCCATCCCAGCTCCGCCAGGATGGCGTCGGTATGCTGCCCCAGCGCCGGAACCG
>CAIPGJ010000330.1 GCA_903864555.1 uncultured Pseudomonadota bacterium
CTGAATCAGGTTGTCCGCGACATTTTCCGCAACCGACCGCGGCAGCATCACCGTTGGCGGAGGGCTGGATGATCCAAACTCGACCCTTTCGGAGCCGTATTGCCGCGATAGTGCTGCCCACCACGCTTCCGCAGCCACGAGTTGTTCGAGCGAAGTGTGAGGCCGCTGCAGCTTCTCCAAGGTGGAGGAAAGTCTTTGCGCGATGACCGGCAGCTGCCTCGTCATAAGCGCCTGCAACTCCTGAGAGTAGTCGCGTCCAGCCTCCTGCCGAGCCATCGAAACCAGGACATTCAACGATTGCAGGAGGTTTTTGACGTCATGAGTCATGCGTGCCCCTGTCTCATGCACGGCCTGCATGTAACTTTGCTGCTGTAGCTTCTGTTCTCGCTGCTTGGCCAGGTAGAACTCCCCAAGCAACTGGCCCAGCAGGTGCAGATGCCACTGCAGGGCAGGGCTGGTCCGATGCCGCGAATAGATGGTGAGGGACAATTCGCTATTTTCGAACTCGACGCGAAATGGGGTCTTCTCCCCATGCTCCCCATGCTCCCCGTGCTCATTCCTTATGCCCCACTCTGCTCCCGCCACCCAGGGAAGCCTGGCAAGACTTGCGATGCTTTCCGCCAGAAAGCGGTCGGGCCGCGATTCGACGCTCGACAGTTCTGCAAGGAAATACAGCCACTTTTCTACCGGCAGCCCGATTGAAAAAAGGTAGCGGGAGAAGAAAACATTCAGTCCGGCGAATCCCGTACGCGGGTTCCAGGCCAGGCCGATAATGAATACGGTGCCAGCAATCAGGAACACCGTGTAAGTCAGCGCCTCCATGTAGTTAGTCCGACCGAGCGTCATGAAGGTAAAACTTCCGAGAATCACGACACCCAATACCAGCATCAGGAAGATGCTGTAGAAGAAATCAATCACCTGGGGCGCCTCGGCAGGGTCTGGCTCTGCCGGAATCAACCCCATTGCAATGAAGAGGATCGGGAGTAGGTATTCCGCGGCGGATCGGAGTTCCGGGGTGATTTCCCTTCGCGGCGCGATGTCAGGAAGTATTACTATCGCCAACAGGGCGAGCAGGTAGAACAGGACGAGCAGGTAGAAGCGCCTTTGCCAGCGCGCTTGATGGAGGAACACCTTCCCTCCGACCAGCCCCGCGAGAACGCAGACCCAGAAGACCAGCAGCCAGGCGTTTAGCCATAGCATTACCGCCACTGCGCCGACCGCGATGAAGCCGAGTTGTGTCGCGGAGACCTGGTGCTGGCCTCGGAGGAAGGGTTGCCATATCAGCAGCAGGCCGAGATGCGCCAAGAGGAGTGACCGCGCCCAGCTGTCTTCCACCCCGCGCAGCGCCGCGACATGGAGCAGCACCAGCATCGCGATGACAACGAATCTTCCGTAGTGCTGGGAGAAGCCGAGGGCGTAGTTGGCTATCCGCGTGAATAGCGGTAGGGTTGGAGTGTCTGCTTGCATCCTGAGTGTGCGCCGTTTAGGGTACCGGGAAACGCCGATCCAAAAGACTGAGTAATGAACCCAATGTTATATGGAGTTTCCGGAGAGAGGTCATGCGCCCTGTATTGATTCTTGGCCGCTTCGTGATCCTTGAGGCTCGTCGCACGGGCCTGCCGACGCTGTTTGCTTGCATTGCCGTCACGGGATTCGGCTTGGCCGGCTTCCTGTCGCAACTGGCGCTGACTGAAAGCTC
>CAIPGJ010000331.1 GCA_903864555.1 uncultured Pseudomonadota bacterium
CCCCGCGGCAATCATCATTGACCGTCAAGGATGCAGCACGTCGACGGTTTCGGGGCCCTGCGTCCCTGCTTTGCGGGCACGTCGTTACAGTGACTTCAATTGCTTTAGCGCAGGATTATCTTGTTATATTCGATGGATGGATTTTCCAGTGGCTACTGGCACAGTAAAGTGGTTCAACGACGCTAAGGGTTTCGGCTTCATCACACCTGATGATGGCGGAGCAGATCTGTTTGCACATTTTTCCGAGATTCAGTCGAGCGGCTTCAAATCCCTCGCTGAAGGCCAGAAGGTCAGCTTTGAAGTGACCCAGGGCAAGAAGGGCATGCAGGCATCAAGCATCAAGCCCGCCTAGTCGGACGATAACCCTGGCCGACCCGTCCCCGGACGGTCGGCCTTTTTTTTGAGGCCTTGATGGCGAAGCCCAACTACGGATTTGCGAAGCACCAGCGCGAAATGGCGAAGAAAAAGAAGCTGGAAGAAAAGCGCCAGAAGAAGGAATCTGCCAAGCAGCAGGACGAGAACAACGGGCAACCCGGCGCAGACACCACGCCTGGTGAAGGCACCCCACCGGGAACCTCCGGCTCCTGAAGCCCGGATTGGCCGGGCACGGCGCCCGGCCCGCCAACATCTGCAGCACTTCCCGGTTCTGCCGGCTCACTACCAGACTGTGATCAGACAGCGGCACACCGCAGTCACACCATGGCCAGCTTGAGCACCAGCCGGACCAGCAGCAGCAAAGACCCCACCAGCACGGCGGCGCCGATCAGGCCACCCACGATGATCTGTCCCGGCGTCACCTGCGCGCCGTCCTTCTCCCAGGTGCCCTTCTTGCCGATCATGACAAAGCTGAAGAAGATGGTGGCAACGACCTGCATCAGGCCGGCCCTGCGCACGGGCTTGTTGCTGCCGGGGATGGGATCTTGCGGGTTGTTCACGGTGAGACCTGACGGGGTGCGCTGGAGGAATCCAGAAGACACCTATTCTACCGAGGCCGATCCCTCAGCCCGGAAGTCTGCCAGTCAATATGATCATTTACATGCGCTTGTATTTTCTATCATTAGCCTTACAGTCAGATTGTGATCAAACGCATTCACACCCTGTCAGCGATTGAGCGGCCAGGCCGACGCATCGATGGTGTCGCAGTAGGCATGCCAGGTGGCATAACCCAGCAGCGGGATGATGATCGCCAGGCCCAACAGGGCCGTGGCAAAACCGATGGCCGTCAGCGCCACGATGAGCAAGGCCCATAAGGCCATCACCGCCTTGTTGCGCAGTACCGCATTGACACTGGTGACAATGGCCGTCACCGCGTCGCAGTCCCGGTCGCAGATCATCGGCAGCGAATAGGCGCTGAACAGGAAGGTGATGAAGGAGAACACCGAACCCACGGCGGTGCCGATGGCCAGGAAGGTGGCCATCTGGGCAAGGTCTGGATGGGCGGTCGTCGGAAAGAACACGTGCACCATGGACGCGGAGCGCGCCCAGATGAGAAACAGCACCAGCAAGGCCAGCGCGAAGACCATGGCCGTGCCCAGCGAACGACGCATGGAATCCAGGCCCGCGGCCAGTGACGGCGTGGCCCCCAGCGCAATCTGACGGCTGATGGCGTACAGCCCCAGCGCCAGCAGGGGCGCGATGAAGACAAATCCCGAGAGCAGCACCAGCGCCGCCCAGTAGCTGCCGAACTTCAGGCCGATGCCCGTCACCAGCCAGGACAGCGCCACGATCACCGCGCCATAGGTGAGGCTCTGCCGCGGCGCCCGGCACAGGTCGGTCCAGCCGTGTTTCAACCAGCGCAGCGGTGCGCCGGGGTCAAGGTCACGCGCCGGCGCCATGAACGGCAGCAGGCTGCGATCGATACTGTCAGCCGCAACATCCTTGACAGCAGTTTCATGGATGGCCATCGGATCGACGGCACCTTGTTCTGTCATGGCCTTCCCCCTCCAGGTTTGGCGAACGGCAGAGGGCAGTATCGGCGCGCGGGATTGCCCGGGTCAAGCGGCACTGCAAACTGCGTGACGCTGTCTCGCGGGCGGGCCATGGCAGGGAGGCCATCGCAAAACTGCCATAATCCCGCCCCATAGCGCCCTGCTCCCACCCAACACAAGAGGCTTACATGGTCGACAAGAAAATCATCGAAGAACTGGCCCCCACCGGCGTGCTGCGTGCCGCCATCAACATGGGCAACATGCTGCTGGTCACCGGCCGTGAAGCCAACGGCGACCCGCAGGGGGTATCACCCGACATGGCGCGCGCCATCGCCGAGCGCCTGGGCGTGCCGGTGCAGTTCGTGCCCTATGCCAAGCCCAGCGAACTCGCCGACGATGCCGGCCGCGGCCTGTGGGATATCGGCAACATCGGCGCCGAACCGCAGCGCGCCGAGAAAATCTTCTTCACCGCCGCCTATGCCGAAATCGAAGCCACCTATCTGGTACCGGCCGGCTCGCCCATCAAGACCCTTGCCGAAGTGGACCAGCCCGGTGTGCGCATCTGCACCAACAAGGGCTCGGCCTACGACCTGTGGCTGGACCGCAACATCAAGCAGGCCACCCTGGTGCGCCCGCCCAAGGGCGTGAAGCCCTTCGACCTGTTCGTGCAGGACCAGCTGGAAGCCTTCGCCTCGCTGCGCCCGGCGCTGGTCGAGGACGTGAAAAAACTGCCTGGCGCGCGCATCCTCGACGGCCAGTTCGCCTCGGTGCAGCAGGCCGTGGGCACCGCCAAGACCAATGTCGCAGGCGCCGCCTTCCTGGCCGCCTTCGTGGAAGAAGCCAAGGCCTCGGGCCTGGTGGCGCGCTTGATCGAGAACCGCGGCGTGAAAGGCAAGCTCTCGGTCGCCCCGGCGGCCTGATCCCGCTCCACCCATGCCCGCCCTGCACCGTAGCGAGGCCTGCACGGCATGACGGCAGCCGGTACAGGCGATGCCCGCCTCGTCGCGCTGGTCTGTGCCGCGCAGGTGCTGGTGCAGATCGGTGCCTTCTTCTGGCCGGCACTGCTGCCGGACATGATGCGGCTGTGGTCGCTCTCCAACAGCGAGGCGGGCTGGGTCACCGCCGCCTTCTACGCCGCCTACATGGTGTCGGTGCCGGTGCTGGTGACACTCACCGACCGCATCGATCCCAAACGCATCTATCTCTTCGGTGTCGCCTGCACCGTCATCGGCCATCTGTGCTTCGGGTTGTTCGCCGAGGGCTTCTGGTCGGCGCTGGGCTTTCGCGCGCTCACCGGGATGGGCTGGGCCGGCACCTACATGACCGGCGTGAAGCTGCTTGCCGACAAGGTGGACGAGAAACTCATGTCGCGTGCCGTGGCGGGGCACGCTGCGAGCATCGGCATCTCCGGCGCCCTGTCCTTCGCCGTGGCCGACCTGCTGGCCAGCCACCTGGGCTGGCAGGCGGCCTTCATCATCGCCGCCCTCAGCGCCGGGGGCGCCTGGATCATGGTGGCGGCCGTGGTGCCCCGACGCAGCAGCGCGCCCAGGCCGGCTGCCGATGGTGGCGGCCTGTTCGACTTCCGCTTCGTGTTCCGCAACCGTTCGGCCATGGCCTATGCCCAGGCCTATTGCGTGCACACGCTGGAGATGAACGCGCTGCGTGGCTGGGCCATCGCCTTCCTGGGCTATGTCGCCGCCAGCAGCGGTGATGGCAACGCAGCCATCCCGCCCACGGTCGTCGCCACCGTGCTGGGCCTGGTCGGCACGGCCGCCAGCGTCATGGGCAATGAAGCAGCGATCCGCCTGGGCCGGCGGCGCCTGGTGGCGCTGGCCATGGCGGGCTCGGTGGTGATGGCGGCGGTGCTCGCCTGGGCCGGCACCTGGTCCTATGCCATCGCTGCCGGACTGCTGCTCGCCTACAGCACCCTGTGCTGGCTGGATTCATCTTCCCTCACGGCCGGTGCGGCCGGCACCGCCGAACCCTCGCGCCGCGGCGCCACCCTGGCCGTGCACTCGATGCTGGGCTATGCCGGGGGCTTCGTCGGCCCGCTGATGATCGGCTACACGCTCGACCTGGCAGGCGGCATGTCGGCGGCCGGATGGGGCGCCGCCTTCCTGTCGATTGCCGTGCTGATGGCCATTTCGCTGACCGCCTTCCTGATCATGCGGCCGCGGGAAGTGGCGGGGGATGAGAAGCTCAGGAAAGACACTCTGTCCGTGCGACAAGCCTGACGATCAGCGCTTCTTGCGGCATCACCAAACGTCACTGTTGCAGCGCTTCTGGCCAGGTCATGGAGCAGTCTTTCAATCGAACCGAAGGAAACGGTGTCCGCGTGGCTTTTGACGACTGACCTCTCTTCCTGCGGTCCGGCCGGAGACCTTACCCGACCGTTACCGCGTGCCAGACCCTCCGGAATTACAGACAGTCTTAGCCCGCGCAAGCCCTTCTTCCATTCATATGCGCTCAGTGATACTCAGCGTCTCGCCGCCAAAGCTGGGAATCACCATGGAGTGCAGGCCAGCCCCGCCAGCCACGGCAATGAGGATCTGCCGGGGATCATCGAAGTAGGACACTTCGGTCACCTCCGGCCCCAAATTGAAAGCCGCGCGTCGCCCGCGATAGAAATTGTGCAGGCCTTTCCCCACCCGGCTTAGATCAAGGCGCAGGCGGCGATGCAGTTCCTCGCGGATGTCCTGCTTGCTCATGCCATCGCGCGCCAGGATCTGCGCATGCTCGGGCCCGAGCACGAGCATCATTTCGCCACACAGCCCCGCATTATTGTTACCGGTCACATTCATGGTGTCGGCAATGGTGAGCAGCAATTCTTTGGCCGTCCGGCTGCCATGATCCTGAATATTGTGGGGCGCTTCGCCCGCATGCACGGTCACGGCGCTCTCTTCGGCCGCCATGCCCTGATCCACGTGATAGGGCGCCCAGGGACTTTGTTCCTCGTTCTCGCCAGCACAGAAACTGAACTTGCAGGGTGAGCCGAAGGTAGCCATGTCGGTCTTGCCAGGCAGCCCCTGGCCGACATTCATGAGCACCAGGCGCACGGCCCGGCCGATGGTGGCGTTGGCGCGGAATCCCTGGCCGAACACATTGCTGCCGCAATTCAATCCGATGCGCCCACGCACCGGCCCGTTGACCAGCAGAAACGGTGCTGCTGGATGGGTGGTGCCCTGCACACTGGCCAGGTTGAACTCCGGGCGCGCCAGGGCGCGTAATGCCGCCAGCACCACCGGCATGTACTCCGGCCTGCAGCCGGCCATCACCGCATTGATGGCAACCTTCTCCACCGTGGCCATGACCAGGCTGGGCGCCATGAGGGCCACGTCGGCCTCGGGCGGCAGGCCACTGCCCTCCACCATGGTCGTCACCAGTTCCGGTGTGGGCGGCACCACCGGCAGCCCGTCGGTCCAGCCCTGCGCTTCGAAGTAATTCTGCATGCCCGCCGGACTCGCATCCACGTGCAACACCTGCGCCTTCAGTCCCATTGCAGCCTCCTTTTCTATTCCTCGTCCGTGCCGCCGGGCACCGGTCCAACAAAGGTGCGGGCGACCGTCGCCACCACATCATCCGCAATCGAGCCGATTTCCTCGGCGGTGCGGATCATCATGGGATGCGGCAGGTGGACCAGCGGCAAATCCGGAAGGCGCAACATTTCCCGGCGACGCGTGGCCAGCACGCTGAAGGGCGGGGTAATGAAGGTGACAGTCGGGATGCCCTGCGACTCTAGGCTGTAGGCGTCGTGGACACTCCACGACGTACAGGCGCCTCAGTCGCCCAGACCGGTCAGCACCAGATCGGGCTTCCAGTCGAGCAGTTCCTGGAAGAAGTGCTGGCCCGATTCGCCGGCGTTGGGCTTGCCCCAGGTCCGTGTTTCGGCGACACCAAATTGCGCTTCCAGTCGCTTGCCCACGGCCGTGAGAATTTCAAGGGCATTCACCTTGCCATTCTGGAACAGCGCCAGCCGCCGGCCCCGCAGCGACGACAGTCGCGGCGCAAGATTGCGCGGCGCAGGCCGGGGAGCGCCCGGCACGACCTTCTGAGAGCCCGTCTCCGCCATTTCCACACCGGGATGCAACACCGCCAGGGTGCCTGCTCCCGCAAGACCACTCGATTCCGTCATCCTTCCTCCTTTGCGAATTCATCAATACTCGCTTCGATATGGCCGGCTGCTTGATGGCCAACTGCCTCACAGTCAGCGGCCACTCCATGACTGTTTCAGCAGATATTAGCAGCAGCTTCACAGGATGCTTTGAAGAACATCGGCTCTTGGGGGATTTCATACGGGTGACGGGGATGTTTGCGAGTTCTTCAAGAGCTTGCCCAAGTTGGAGTATTCTTCCGGAAGGACTGAACCAGTGGGCGCATATTCGCAACTGCACCGCCTTGTAGATCCCCCACTTTAGAGGAAACCTTTGAACGACTATCCTCGATTCAAGACTTGATCAGTGTTTCCTTTAGAGACAGCGACAGAAACTGCAGCCCTTCGGCCAATAAAGCCGGCCTGAAATCAACATACGGCTGCAGTGCTCTACCTCTCAGGCGGTGATGCTTCCAGGAGTGGAGAACATGAAACGGTTCAACGGATTGTTCGCGGGAATGGTTCTGGGGATTTGTGCCACAACGATTCAGGCCGCCGACATTTTTCCCACGCGCCCTGTTCGCATCATCGTTCCCACTGGAGCAGGCGGTATCACCGACATCCTGGCCCGGGTGATCGGGCATAAGCTTCGCGACAGCTTCGGCCAGCAGCCGGTGATCATCGAAAACCGGGTGGGAGCGAGCGGCATCGTCGGCTCGCAGCTCGTGGCCAATTCCCCGCCCGACGGCTAC
>CAIPGJ010000332.1 GCA_903864555.1 uncultured Pseudomonadota bacterium
CGGCCGCAGCCATGCTGGTTGCATGGCGAGGCCGAGCAGCGACGCAGGAGCCCGCATATTGGACAATTCGGGCAGCAACCCGCAGGGAAAGGCGCCATTTCGGCGCATTGCGGCGTTGCTCGCCCCTTGCTTGCAGCCAGCAAGCTGCGGGACTCGCGCCTTGCACTGCCCCGAAATGGCGCCTTTCGTACTTCGCGGATCATCATGAAACAGGTTCTTAGTGGAGCCTGCGCATGATCCCGGCCACTGAAGCCCTGCGTCGCCTGATCGAGGGTAACCGGCGCTTCGTTGCCGATGACCAGGAGCGCAAAGTGCTGGCCAGCCAGACGCGCCGCATGGCGGTCGCTGCTGCGCAGACACCCTTTGCCATCATCCTCGGCTGTTCAGACTCGCGCGTGCCGGCGGAGATCGTTTTCGACCAGGGGCTGGGCGACCTGTTCGTGATCCGCGTTGCCGGCAACATCGTGGCCCCCTCGCAGGTGGGCAGCGTGGAATTTGCCGCGGAACGTTATGGCGTGCGGCTGGTGGTGGTGTTGGGCCATTCCCAGTGCGGGGCCATCCTTGCCACCCTGGAAACCCTGCAGCACCCCGAGGACACGCATTCCCAGAACCTGCGCTCCATCGTCGACCGTGTGCGGCCTTCAGTCGAGACGCTGATCGGCACCGGCCTCGAGCATGACCACGAGGCGCTGGTGCATGGCGCGATACGCGCCAACGTGCGCTTTTCCGCCAGTCACCTGCGCCATGGTTCGGACGTGCTGGAGAAACTGATCGCCAAGGATGGCCTGATGGTGGTGGGAGGGGAATACTCCCTGGAGACTGGCCTGGTTGATTTTTTCGACGGCGTTCCCGCCGGGCTCTGATCGCGCAACCCGGCGCCGGGGAGGGCAGGGGGAAGCATAGGGCGAAGGACGGGGCAAAGGATGGGGCGAAGGGCAGGACAGATTGCCCCTGCCCCGCTTCTTGCCGGTGTTCAGCCCAGCAGCTGCTTCAAAGTTGCCACGGCGGTTTGTGCTTCGGTCATGGCCTGGGTGAGTCGTCCACCGTATCCCGAGCGCACCGCACCGATGGCGAGCACGCCTTCGAGGCTGGTTTTCATGGCTGCATCGGTGAGCGCGCAGCCATCGGCGGCACGCTGGACGTCGGCCGGCAGGCATTCATTGTTGGGTTCCAGCCCGATGTAGGCAAACATGCCGCTGCAGGCGATCTCGGCGTCGGCGCCATTGCTTTTTACGCGCAATCCGGTGACGGCATCTGTCCCCAGCACCTGCTCGACCGTGGTGTTCCAGTGGATCTTGATGTTGGCTTTGGCCTTGACTGCGTCCACCAGGTGCGCCTTGGCGCTGAAGGCGCCGCCGCGATGGATGAGCTGCACTTCCTTCGCGTACTGGGCCAGCACCAGCGCTTCCTGCATGGCGGCATCGCCACCGCCGATCACCGCCACACTCTGTTCCTGGTACATGGGGCCGTCGCAGTCGGCGCAATGGGCCACCCCGCGATCCTGGAATTCGGCCTCGCCGGGCACGCCCAGTTTCTTCAGGCGCGCGCCGGAGGCCACTACCACGGCGCGGGCCTGATGACTGCCCTGGTCGGTGGTGACTTCGATGATATTGCCCTTGCGCGCAAGGCCGGTGACTGTCTCATTGAGGCTTTCCACACCCAGGTCGGTGATGTCCATGAGCAGGGTGGAGGCGAACTCCGCACCCGAACCATGCGGCTCGCCATCCAGCTCGTTGATGTTCAGTACCAGGCCGCCGAACACCACGGACTCGAAATTGATCACGGAGTATCCCTGCTGGGCGGCAAGCTTGGCGGCGGTGAGGCCGGCCACGCCGGCGCCGATGACGATGACGTCCTTGGCTGACATGCTGATTCCTTGGTTCAAGAACACAAATTGATTAAAGTGGCGGTCCCCGGTACCAGCGGACGGCTATCCGAGCGCCGATTTTAAACCGGGGACGACATGGCCTCCCGGCGCCTGCGGTAACGGGAGCCCTCATCTGCCTCCAGCCAGGGACAACATGCACACCGAAAACAGACTGCCCACCGACCCGCTGCTTCTGTCCATCGCCGACTATGCGGCACAGTACGAGGTCAGCAGCGATGCGGCGCTGCAGGCGGCGCGCCTGTGCTTGCTGGACAGCCTGGCCTGTGCCTTCGAGGCGCTGGATCATGCCGATTGCACCCGGCTGATCGGTCCGGTGGTCCCCGGCGGCGAGGTGGCGGTGGGCGCGCGCGTGCCCGGCACGCAACTCATGCTGGACCCGGTCAAGGCCACATTCGACATCGCCACCCTGGTGCGCTGGCTGGACCTGAGCGACACCTGGATCGCCACCCAGACCACCCATCCCTCCGATGACCTGGGCGCCGTGCTGGCCGTGTGCGATTACCTCAGCCGCAGTGCCGCGGCAGCAGGCCGCGCACCGGTGAACATGCGTACCCTGCTGGCGGCCATGACCCGTGCCCATGAAATACAGGGGGGGCTGGGCGCGCACATTCCCATCACGCGCCACGGCATCGACAATGTCTTTCTGACCAAGATCGCCTGCGCCGCCGTGGTGGCGCAATTGCTGGGCTGTGACCGCGACCGGATCGCCGCGGCGGTGTCACTGGCCTTTTTCGAGCCCAGCCTCGCGGTCCATCGCTTCGGCTCCAACACCGGCCCGCGCAAGGGCTGGGCAGGCGGTGACGCGAGTGCCGACGGCGTGCGCTTCGCCATGATGGCGGCAAAGGGCGAGCCCGGTTATCCGCAGGTGCTCACCCATCCGGTGTGGGGTTTCTTCAAGTCCTTCCTGGGCGGGGGCACCCTGGAACTGAAGGTGCCGCTGGAGTGCGGCGTGATCCAGGGCGTGATCTACAAGTTCTATCCGGCGGTGATCCACGTGCAGTCACAGATCGAATGCGCGCTGAAGCTGCATGCCGCGGTGGCCCATCGCCTCGATGACATCGCCGCCATCGACATCCGCACCCACCAGGAGGTGATGGCCAAGATCGTCAAGTCCGGCCCCTTGCGCAATCCGGCTGACCGCGACCACTGCCTGCAGTATTCGGTGGCGGTGGCGCTGCTGAAAGGCAGCCTGACGGCAGCCGACTACGAGGATGAAGCGGCTGCCGATCCGCGTATCGACCGGCTGCGCGAGTTGATGACCGTGACCCCCGACGAGGACTATACCGCGCGCTTTCGCGATGTGGCTACGCGCGCCAACCCGGCCAGCATCGAAGTACGCTTCCGAGACGGCACCAGCAGCGGCAGGATCGAGGCGATTTATCCGGTCGGGCATCCCGATCGCCGCAGCGAAGCCCTGCCGCTGTTCGAAGCGAAGTTCCGCGCCGGCCTGGCGCTGCGCTATCC
>CAIPGJ010000333.1 GCA_903864555.1 uncultured Pseudomonadota bacterium
ACATGTCGCTGTATGACAACCCGGGCTATGAGCTCATGCGCGATTTTTCGCCGGTTGCCCTGACCGCCACGGTGCCGCAGATCCTGGTGGTGAACCCGGCCCTGCCGGTGAAGAACCTGCGTGAGTTCATCGCCTACGTGAAAGCCAATTCCGGCAAGCTCAACTACCCGTCGGTGGGGCAGGGCAACATCGGCCACCTGACCACGGAGATGTTCCTCGCCGCCAACGGCGCCACCGCCGTGCATGTGTCCTACAACGGCAGCGCACAGGCCTATGTTGATCTCATCTCGGGGCGCACCCAGTTCTATTTCGGCACGGTCAGCGCTTCGATGGGCCATGTGAAGGACAAGCGCCTGCAGGCCATCGCCGTCACCAGCATGGAGCGGACCAAATCGCATCCGGACATTCCCACCATGAATGAGTCGGGCATGCCCCGGTTCGAGGCGGGGGCCTGGCAGGGCATGCTGGTGCCGGCCCGCACCCCGGCTGCCGTGATCGACCGCCTCAATGCCGATGTCAACAAGGCCTTGAAGAGTCCGGACCTGTTAAAGCAGTTCGATGCCCAGGGTACGCAGGCGCTGGGCTCGACGCCGCAGCAGTATGGTGCCTACCTGAAGTCGGAACTGGACCGCTGGGGCAAGATCATCCGTGACCTCAAGCTGACCATCAATTGAACCGACGCACTGAACCGACGCACTGAACCGAACGAGGAGCGCAACATGCCGGAAATCGTATCCACCTCGGACAAGCCGTGGAAGCACTATTCGACCAAGATGGGCGGCAGTTACCGACGCATGCAGCTGATCGACCATCCGCCGGAGCTGCTCGATGCACCCGAGGCCTTCATCATCGAGGGCGATCCGGGGCGCCAACTGCCGACGCATTTTCATGACGTCGACCAGTTCCAGATCATCACCAGCGGCACTGGCACCGTGGGCCGGCATGGCCTGGCCCCGCGGGGCGTGCACTTCGCGCGCGCCTACACGCCCTATGGACCCATCGTCTCCGGCGAGGAGGGTCTGGGCTACCTAACCCTGCGGGCGAAGCGTGATCCGCTGCTCGCCCAGTACGTGCCGGCGTGCCGTGACAAGCTGAAGGCCATCCCCGATCGCGCCCCGTGGCAGCACACCGCCATGCCGGCCTTTCCGGTATTGCGGCCCGGCGAGTCACAGGCCGTCAACGCGGTGCCCGGGCTGGAGGATGGTGGCGGGCTGTTCGTGCACGCCGTGACCCTGGCTCCAGGTGCCAGCATGCGTGCGCCGGATCCCTCTGTCGGGGGCGGGCAGTTCATCGTCGGCCTCAAGGGCGGGCTGGTGCAGCAAGGCAGGCTGCGCGAAGCCATCGTGGTGGTGTTCGTGGCGAACCATGAACCGGCCTTCGAACTGCAGGCCGGCCCGCAAGGGCTGGAGGTGCTGATGTTCGGTTTTCCTCGCAGCCGTGCCCTGGCCGTGCCGGCGAAGGCCGCAGCGACCCGGGAGGAACTGAAGACCTGGCAGTGTGCACTGTGCGCGTTTGTCTACGATGAGGCGGCCGGACTGCCTGAGGAAGGTATCGCAGCGGGGACGCGCTGGGCGGATGTGCCGGCGAGTTGGGGGTGTCCGGATTGTTCGGCGATGAAGGCGGATTTCGAGATGGTGGAGATCTGATTCGTTCTTGCGTGCAGCAAGCACGAGGGTGAGTGGCGGACAGCCAGTGCATTGTCATTGTTTCGGCTATCGGCGAGTTTTTTTGGGTATTCGGGGCATTGTTTCGCCCTATCGGTCGAGTTCCTTACTTATTGGTCCATTGTTTCGCCTTTCGGCGAGTGACTTTCTTTGCTTCGCCAAAGAAAGTCACCACCGACAGGCGACCCCGGAGGGGACGGCCCTTCCGCTTCGCTACAGGGCTGCCCTGCGATGCTCGCGTCCCTCATTTACGAAAATGCGGGCGCCTGCGGAACTCGCAAAGCCCGGTACAGCCGGTCTTTGCTCAGACAGTCCTCGGCGACATCCCCTCAGGACGCTGCGCTTCTCGGCGTCCCCAACGGGGGCC
>CAIPGJ010000334.1 GCA_903864555.1 uncultured Pseudomonadota bacterium
CTTGCTCATCTCGAGGGCAAATCGGGACGGGGCCGCCGCGCAGTGGCTGTTCTCGGTCAACGGCTCCATGTCATGGATGCTGACGATCTTTCCGCGGGCATCAACGAAGGCAACGGAAAGCGGCACATAGGTGTTCCTCATCCACATGCAGTGATGCTCTTCCTCGGTGAAGACGAACAGCATGCCCTCGTTGCCAGGCAGGGTCTTGCGGTACATCAGCCCCTGTGTCCGGTTATCCATGGTGTGGGCCACCTCGGCGTTGATGATGTGCATGCCGGCACCCAAGGTCATGCGGGGCATCTGGGCCCAGCCTGGCAGGCAGTACAAGGCTGCGGCAGCGGCAGAAATGCCAATAAAGCGTCTGGTCAAACTGTTCACGTTGGTCAACCCAGGCTGGCGATGTCGGGATCAGGGTAGTGCATTGATCAAGGCCCAGAAATGAAAAAAGGCAGGGGGAACACCCCTGCCTTTTCAGCGATTCGTCAGAAGACGAATTACTTCTTCTTTTCGTCTTTCTTGGCTTCAGCCTTCTTCTCGTCCTTCTTGGCATCAGCGGCAACAGCGCTGAAGGAGACAGCGGCGAACATGGAAGCCAGAACGATAGCGATGAACTTTTGCATGGTTTTTCCTCTCTCTTTGATGATGCGAAATTTTCGGAACGACCGGCTTTTCGGACCAGTCCCTCCTCCTAACGCCCCTGCTCAAGGCCGGTTGACACACCCGGCAAAATTTTGGGACGCATCATTCTAATCAAGGAAAGTGATGATTGCAATCGAGCAAGGGATTTTCCGTTTCAGGAACAACCGATTAGCTCCGAATGGGGCAAATATGGCCGTCAGTCCCTCCAACTTCTAGGGCTACGGCCATTGCTCACTGGCAGACTCCACGCCATTCCATCGACATATTTCAGACAAATGGACAGCAGGACAATTGCGTCATCACCAAGAAAAAAAGGCCGCATGCGCGGCCTTTTTTGCTGAGCCCGAATGCCACAGAGCCTGCAAAGAAAACGGGCGCATCACGCCCGTCTGGAGAATATCGTCATGGGGCCTGAATATTCGAGGCCTGCTTGCCCTTGGGACCCTGGGTCACTTCAAACTGGACCTTCTGGCCTTCCTTCAACGTCTTGAAACCACTCATCTGGATAGCCGAAAAATGCGCGAACAAATCTTCACCACCATCATCCGGGGTGATGAAGCCATACCCCTTTGCATCATTGAACCACTTCACCGTACCTGTTGGCATAGAACCCATCCTCGAATCGAAATAACCGGAAAAGCCCGGAACCATGTCTGTTCCTCACGTGGCCGCAGGGTTTTCCATCCCCTATAGGGCTTGGAGGACAAACACAGGACAGCCTTATACGCCCATTGTAAAAACGCGTCAATGTGGCCTTTTTCATTCTGTCAAGTGAAATATCGGCCTTTCTCAAGCCGCGATACCCTGCCTGAAAGGCCGGGAATTGAAGCGGGACTGATCCACCAGGGACATTGTGTTTGCCAGTAACAATCAGTACAGTAGAAGTCGAACCGCATTTGCATTGCGCAGATGCAGCTAGCTGGGCCATGCGATGCCCGCTCCCCGGGAATTACAACGCATGATTGTTGTCCATCCGGGTGTAACAGGCAGTGGCAGTGGCAGTGACCGCTCCACCGCACCCGGGGTACGCTTTGCAGGACAGTTTTTGACAATATGGCTACCCGTTCTCGAGATGGCACAATACTTGAAGCCCAGAAAGCCAGGCTCAAGCCACCGCCACTTTTCAAGGTGATGCTGCTGAATGATGATTACACCCCGATGGAATTCGTGATCATTGTCCTGCAGCAGTTTTTTGCCATGAGCCGCGAACAGGCGACCCAGGTCATGCTCAAGGTGCACCGCGAGGGAATGGGTGTCTGCGGGATCTACCCCCGCGACATCGCCACTACCAAGCGGGACCAGGTCATCGCCTACGCACACAAGCACCAACATCCCCTGCAATGTCTAATGGAGGAAACGTGATCGCCCAGGAACTGGAAGTCAGCCTGCACATGGCTTTCGTGGAGGCACGCCAGAAGCGGCACGAGTTCATCACTGTGGAGCACCTGCTGCTCGCGCTGCTGGACAATCCCACTGCCGTGGAGGCCTTGCGCGCCTGCGCCGCCAACATCGATGGGCTGCGCAAGGCTCTCTCGGACTTCATCACCGCCCACACCCCGACCGTGGCCGGCAGCGAGGAGATCGACACCCAGCCGACGCTCGGGTTCCAGCGCGTCATCCAGCGCGCCATCCTCCACGTTCAGTCCTCCGGCAAGAAGGAAGTGACCGGATCCAACGTGCTGGTCGCGATATTCGGCGAGAAGGATTCCCATGCCGTCTACTTCCTGCACCAGCAGGGTGTGACGCGGCTGGATGTGGTCAATTTCATCTCCCACGGCATCACCAAGTCCCCCCAGGGCAAGGATGCCAAGGCTGGCGCCGGGCAGGAGCA
The DNA here is from genome assembly GCA_903864555.1 of uncultured Pseudomonadota bacterium. The sequence goes on from CAIPGJ010000334.1 coordinate 2,471, forward strand.
GGAAGCCGGCGCCGAGGAACAGCAGGGCAGCGGCGCCCTGGAGACCTACACCCAGAACCTCAACACCCAGGCCCTGGCCGGGAAGATCGATCCGCTGATCGGCCGCGAGCATGAGCTGGAGCGCGTGATCCAGACACTGTGCCGACGGCGCAAGAACAACCCGTTGCTGGTGGGCGAAGCCGGCGTGGGCAAGACCGCCATTGCCGAAGGCCTGGCCAAGCGCATCGTGGATGGCCAGGTGCCGGAGATCCTGGCCAATTGCCAGGTCCATTCCCTGGACATGGGCGCATTGCTGGCCGGCACCAAGTACCGCGGCGATTTCGAGCAACGCCTCAAGGCCGTGCTCAAGCAGCTGGTGGACAATCCCAATGCCAACCTGTTCATCGACGAGATCCATACCATCATCGGCGCGGGTGCCGCCTCGGGTGGAACGCTCGACGCATCCAACTTGCTGAAGCCGGCGCTCTCCTCGGGCGCCCTCAAGTGCATCGGCGCAACCACCTACAACGAGTACCGGGGCATTTTCGAGAAGGACCATGCGCTGTCGCGGCGCTTCCAGAAGATCGACGTGCCGGAGCCCACCATAGACGAGACCGTGCAGATCCTGCGCGGCCTGAAATCGCGCTTCGAGCTGCACCATGGCGTGAAGTACAGCGCCAATGCCCTGTCAACCGCAGCAGAACTCTCGGCGCGCTACATCACCGACCGCCACCTCCCGGACAAGGCCATTGACGTGATAGACGAAGCCGGCGCGGCGCAGAAGATCCTGCCCAAGTCACGACAGAAGAAGCTCATCGGCAAGGCGGAGATCGAGGAAATCATCGCCAAGATCGCCCGCATCCCGCCAGCCTCGGTGTCCCAGAACGATCGCAACGCGCTCAAGAACCTCGACCGCGACCTCAAAGCCGTGGTATTCGGCCAGGACAAGGCAATCGACGCGCTGGTGTCGGCCATCCGCACCGCACGCTCGGGCCTGGGCAACCCGCAAAAGCCCATCGGCGCCTTCCTGTTTTCCGGCCCGACCGGCGTCGGCAAGACCGAAGTGGCCCGGCAGCTCGCCTATTGCATGGGCATAGAGCTGCACCGCTTCGACATGTCCGAGTACATGGAACGACACACCGTGTCCCGCCTGATCGGCGCGCCGCCCGGCTATGTCGGCTTCGACCAGGGTGGACTGCTTACCGAGGCCATCTCCAAGAAGCCCTATGCCGTGCTGCTGCTCGACGAGATCGAGAAGGCGCACTCGGACATCTACAACATCCTGCTGCAGGTGATGGACCACGGCACGCTCACCGACAACAACGGCCGCAAGGCCGACTTCCGCAACGTCATCATCGTCATGACCACCAATGCGGGAGCGGAGGCGCTGAACAAGACCGTCATGGGCTTCACCAACAGCCGGGCGATGGGCGATGAAATGGCCGAGATCAAGCGGCTGTTCTCCCCGGAGTTCCGCAACCGGCTGGATGCCACCATATCCTTCCGCTCGCTCGACCATGACGTCATCGTCCGTGTAGTCGACAAGTTCCTCATGCAACTGGAAGCCCAGCTGCACGAGAAGAAGGTGGATGCGGTGTTCACCGATGCGCTGCGCGAGCACCTGTCCAAGGCAGGTTTCGACCCACTCATGGGTGCGCGCCCGATGTCACGCCTGATCCAGGACACCATACGCCGGGCGCTGGCCGACGAGTTGCTGTTCGGCCGCCTTGCCTCCGGGGGCAAGGTGACGGTGGATGCGGATGCCGCCGGCAAGGTCGTCCTCAGGTTCGAAGAGGAGAAGGTCAAGGAAGTTACCCCCGAAGCCTGACAACCCGGTACGCGTCGAGTCGTCTCACAACGGGGGCTGCGGCCCCCCGTTTCCATTTCGGGGCCTGCGACTTCCCCGTCCGATGCATCCTTGACAGTCGGCGCCGCTGCCGTGAAACTCCCGGCACAACAAGGCAGCCAGCGACGCCGGCGGGCGAAGCTACCAGCAAGCCATGAACAGGCACACCCCACCAGGGGATCGGTGCGCGTCCGGAGGAACTTCCCATCAAACCCCAGCTGACCCTACTCGCCAGCGCGCTTACGCTGACTGCACTGGCACATGCCCTGCCCGCGAATGCGCAGGATCGCATCACCGCCAATCACGATTTCGCGCGCAACCTTGCCGCCGCCTGCGCCAGTTGCCATGCCGCCCGGGACACCAGTGCCGGCGGACTGCCGGTGCTCACCGGCAAGCCACGCGCCTATCTGTCACAAACGATGAAGGACTTTCGCGACAGGCGTCGCAGCGGCACCCTCATGCCGCAGCTGGCACGCGGCTATGACGACCGGCAGATCGAGGCCATCGCCGCCTGGTACTCTGGGGAGGCGCGGCCATGAGCATGCACCAGCAACAAGGCCGGGGACGGCGACATTTCCTGAAGGCCACCGGTGCGATCGGCAGCGCCTGGCTGGCGGGTTGCGCTGCGCCTTCATCGCCGCCTCCCGCGAAATCCGTGGGCCGTGTGATGATCGTCGGGGCCGGCTTTGCCGGCGCCACGGCAGCGCGCTACCTGCGCCTGTGGTCGCGTGAATCCATCGAGGTGATGCTGGTCGACCGCGAGCACCAATTCGTCTCCTGCCCCATCTCCAATCTGGTGCTGGGTGGTTCGCGCCGCATGGAGAACATCACCCGCAGCTACGACGGGCTGCGGGCCGCCGGCGTGCGTGTGATGGGCGACGAGGTCGCGGCCATCGACCTGGAACGCAAGCGCATCAAGTTCGCCCATCGCTTTGCCGACCTGTCGTTCGACCGGCTGGTCATCGCCCCGGGCATCGACTACATGCACGAGCAGATCGAAGGCTACGACGAAGCTGCGCGCAAAACCGTCCTGGCCGCGTGGAAGGCCGGCGCCGAGACCGTGGCCTTGCGCCGGCAGCTCGAAGCCATGCGCGATGGCGGCACCTACATCCTCTCCATTCCGCTGGCGCCCTACCGCTGCCCGCCCGGCCCCTACGAGCGCGCCTGCCAGGTGGCCTGGTATTTCAAACAGGCCAAGCCACGCTCGAAAGTGCTGATCCTCGATGCCAACCCGGATGTCACCTCCAAGCCCGGACTGTTCAAGGCGGCGTGGAAGGAGTTGTA
>CAIPGJ010000335.1 GCA_903864555.1 uncultured Pseudomonadota bacterium
CATCACCGCAACGGGCGGACGCTCCGGTTCCACCGAGGCGCAGCCGGCCAGCAGCACGGCCAACAGCAAGGGCAGCACCCCTGCCCGCTTCCGCATCGTTTTGCCTGCGCCATGATCCAGACTGATTTGCATGGCCAGAGGATAACAGTGCGGCCGCCAGGGCTGCGGTGTTAACCCCCTTGTCAAAGGGGTAAACCACGCAGCAGCCTGGTCTCCCCGCAAATCGGCGAAGAACCTTTGACAAGGGGGTTAACACCCGCAGTCCTGCCGGGCCCACATTACCGGAATTCGGTGAAGAACCCTGCTCCAGTACAAGCGAAGCCTGACGATGGCTCATGGCCTGTCATGCGTCGGTCGTCATTCATCGTCTATGCTTGCCGCCATGCCAACATCCAAGCCATCCAGCACCGATACGAGCCTCGCCGGCCGCATCGCCCTCATCACCGGGGCCAACACCGGCATCGGCCGCTTCACCGCGCTGGAACTGGCCCGCCGTGGCGCGCGGGTCTTTCTCGCCTGCCGCTCAGCGGAACGCAGCCGGCCCGTGCTGGAGGAAATCCACGCCACCAGTCCTGGCGCCGCGGCCGAATTTCTGCCGCTGGATCTGGCCGACCTCGGCTCGGTACGGGCCTGCGCGCAGGATTTCCTCGCGCGTGGCTTGCCGCTGCACCTGCTCATCAACAATGCCGGGCTCGCCGGTACCCGCGGCCTCACCCCATCCGGTTTCGAATACGCATTCGGCGTCAACCACATCGGCCACTTCCTGCTGACGCAAAGTCTGCTGGATCGCGTGAAAGAAACTGCAGCCGATGCAGGCCATGCGCGCATCATCACTGTCGCCAGCCGCGCCCACACCCGTGTCGATGGTGTCCGTGGCATCGACTGGGAGGCCTTGCGCCAGCCCACCGCCACAGCCACCGGATGGAAAGAATACTGCGTCTCCAAGCTGGCCAATGTGCTGTTCAGCGCGGAGCTGGGGCGACGCCTGGCCGGCACTGGCGTGTCCACCTATGCCCTGCACCCGGGCGTGATCGCCTCGGACATCTGGCGGCGTGTACCGCAGCCGCTACGCGCCCTGGGCATGTTGTTCATGATTTCCAACGAGGAAGGCGCACGGACCACGCTGCACTGCGCCAGCTCGCCCGCCCTGGCAGCCGAAACCGGCCGCTACTACGCCCGCTGCCAGCCAGCGCTGCCCACGACGGCCGGCCGCGATCCGGCGCTGGCGGTCGAACTGTGGCGGCGTAGCGAGGCCTGGGTGACCTGAAGCCGGCCGCCTGCATCGCCGTGCCGGACCTGGCGCATTGCGCGTTTGACCTGCATCAAGGGCCCATTGCCCGCCTGGGGTTTAACTGCCCCAAAAGGGAGACCACCATGTTCAATCCTGTCGAAGCCTGGCACGTCGAGCACGATTATTTCGCCCGCCTGTTGATCCAGCTGAAAAAACAGGTGGACCAGTTCCACCTGGGCGGAGAACCGAACTTCGCGCTGATGCTGGATATCATCGCCTACCTGCGCGAGTTCTCCGATGAGCGCCATCACCCGCGTGAGGACGTCGCCTTCGAGCGCATGGCGCCACACTGCCCGGAGCTGCACCTCACCCTCGCGCGCCTGCATCAGGAGCATCGCGTGATCGCCATGGCCGGTGAGCGCCTGCGCAAGGACCTCGAGGCGGTGCTCGCCGGCCACATCGTGCCCCTGTCGGAAATCGAGACCGCCGCCGCCACCTATGAGGTGTACTACAGCAACCACATCGCACTGGAAGAGGAAGAAGTACTGCCGCGTGCCGCCACGGTGCTCACGTCGGCCGACTGGGAAATCATCCGCGACGCCGTGCCGCATGGCCACACCCCGATGGCCGGCAGCGAGGGGGACGAGCGCTTCCGGGAACTGAGAAGGCAGATCGCGCTGGAGGCCTGAAACCGCCCGCAGGCAGGCGGTCTGGCGCCCAATGCCAGGCGCCTGGAAAGAGGCCACTGCCTGCTGATTCACATCTTGTAGATGAACAGGAACAGCGCGCCCAACCCGAGCAGGCTTTGCACGCCATGCAGGCGCGCCAGGTACTGCAGTGGCTTGGGCGCATCGTCCAGTTCGCCATTGCCAGCACTGGTGAAGAGTTTGCGGGTTTGCGGCCCGAGCACACCCAACTGCAGCACGGCAGCCATTGCCAGCAGGATGCCCCCGGTGAGCCACCAGCCTGAACCCGAACTTACCCCCGCCGCAATACCGGCCAGTCCGCCCAGCACGGCGAAAATGCCGGCGTACCAGCTCGGCCGGGGCTGCGCCAGCAGGAGGTAGGCCGCAGTGAGGTCATTGCGCGTGCCCTGTATGGTGGGCTGCTCGACCAGGCTGACGTAGCAGGCCCCGCCGGCAAACAGCGCGCAGCAACACAGCGCGACGTTCTGCGACATCGCCTGGATCAGCAGCATCAGCGTCTGCATGTCGATCCTTTTTTGTGCATGTCCATGTGCATGGTCACAACCTCGCCTCGTTCACCAGCGTTGTTACATATCGATTATATTGGGCGGGGGATCATGCCAGCATCAGGCATACCGCCCCGGCAAAGGATGCCGGCAGCATGTGACCCGACAGATGGAACCCGGACAGCCGATGAAATTCACCGTAGTCGATGATGACCCCATGCTGCTGGCGCTGATGGAAGCGCTGCTTGTGCAGGACGGCCATGCCGTCAAAGTCTATACCTCCAGCCGGCAGGCCTTACGGGGCATCCGCGAGGATCGGCCCGACTGTGTCATCAGCGACATCATCATGCCGGAGATGGACGGCCTGGAACTGTGCCGGGAGCTGCGCAAGCGGCCCGACCTGGCCAGCCTGAAGATCATCATTGTCTCGGCCAAGTCCTATGACTTCGACCGCCGCCGCGCCAAGGAGTTCGGCGCCGACGGTTACATCGTCAAGCCGATCAAGTCCGAGACCTTCCTGCAACAGGTCAATGAAATCCTCTCCGACCAGATGACCGTGCGCTACTGGGGCGTGCATGGCACGCTGCCCGTGCCCGGCCCGGACACCCTGCGCTATGGCGGCAATACCTCCTGCGTCAGCGTGGCCATCGGCGACGAGCCGCTGTTCATCTTCGATTGCGGCAGCGGCATCAAGCCGCTGTCGGATCACCTGATGGGGCTGGAGGCACAACGCATCTCGGCGCGCATCTTCATCACCCACACGCACTGGGACCATATCAACACCTTTCCGTTCTTCGCCCCGCTGTACCTGCGCGGCAACCAGGTCGAGGTGTTCGGGCCCTACCAGGGCGACCTCACCATCGAGCAGGCCATTGCCGCGCAGATGGAGAACGTGTACTTCCCGGTGACCATCCGCGAGTTCGGCGCGCGCCTGTTGTATCGCGACCTGCGCGAGGAAAGCCTCAGCTTCGGGCCGGTGCAGATCGACACCATGCTGCTCAAGCACCCCGGCTACTGCCTGGGCTACCGTCTCAGCTTCCGCGGCCGACGCATCTGTTACATCACCGACAACGAACTGCACCTGCCCAGCGACCCGCGCTACGACCTGGCCTATGTCGAGCGCCTGGCGAACTTCGTGCGGGATTCGGACCTGCTCATCACCGACACCACCTTCCGCGACGGCGAGTATCCGGGCAAGGTGGACTGGGGCCATTCCTGCGTCAGCGAAGTGGCGGACCTGGCAGCCCGCGCGCAGGTGAAACGCCTGCACCTGTTCCACCACGACCCCGACCAGACCGACGACGTCATCGACCTCAAGCTGCAGGAAGTGCGCGCCGCCCTGGACAGGCTGGGCGCCAGCGATGTGGTGTGCGAAGCGCCGGCGGAGCAATCAAGCCTGGTGCTTTAGCGGGCGCCGGAAAGCCGGTCGGCCTCCGCCATCCCGCCGCAGCTTCAGAGCAGCGGCATCAGCGGCAGCGCCGCCTCGTTGAACTCCGCCGAGCCGGACTTGAATCCGGTCTGTCGCAGCAGCCACCATACACCGCACAGATTGGACGACAACAGCGGCACTGACGATTGCCGCTGCAGGCGACTGATCGCGCCGATGGTGGGCATGCCGGTGCCGGTCATGAGCACCGCCGAGTCCGGCTTGCCCGGGGGCAGCTTGCGCAGTTGCGCCTCGACGTAGTCATCATCGAGCAGGTAGGCGATGTTGTGGTCACCCTCGCCGAACTGCACCACGTCGTCGAGCCGGTAACCCGCGCCCTTCCAGAAGTCAGCCGACTGGCGGGTGAGCCAGTCCGGATAGGGCGAGATCAGGGTGATGCCCTTGACGCCCAGTTCCTCCAGCGCCTGCAGGATGACACCGGTGGAGGTCATGGTGGGCACGCCGGTCACTTCGCTTAGCCGGCGGTTGAGCTCGCGATCGGCCACATGGCCCTTGATGTAGTTCGAGCCGGTGCAGGAGATCACGAAGGCATCGATGTGCATCGGCCGGAAGGCCTTCACGCACTGCTCGTAGGAGGCCTGGTAGCCCTCGTTGCGCTGGGCAAGGTCGCCCTGCTGCACCGGAAAGCGCGCCGAGTAGAGGAAGGCCTGCGACGGCAGCGCCGCGTGGTACTCGGGTTCCACGGTGGGATTGGGCGGCGGCATGATGACGCCCACGCGCTTGATCGGATCCTTCGACGATATCGCCATGCGTTCCTCCGGTTGGTTCAATGAGGCCGGCTGATGTTCCCTGATGCCCCTGGAAATCAGCCCGGATTATCCACCATCACCCGTCTTCAGGTGGCGCGCGCCGCAGCCAGAACAGCCACAGGATGGCCACGGCCGCCACGGTGACCAGCGGCAGCGCTAGGTAGTTCAGTGTCTGCCAGCCGTTGTTCTCCAGCAGCAGACCGGACGAGAAGGAGGAGACCACCATGGTGAGAAAGATGGCCACGTCGTTGGCACCCTGCGCCTTGGCCTTCTCCGCCGGCTGGTAGGACTCGGTCACCAGCGTGGTGCCGCTCACGTAGAGGAAGTTCCAGCCCACGCCCTGGATCAGCATGGCCCACCAGAAATGCGACACCGAGTTGCCCGCCAGGGCAATGGCCACGCAGGCGTAGAGCAACAGCACACCGGCAATCATCACCTGCGCAATGCCGAACTTCCGGATCAGCGAACCGGTGAACAAGGACGGTGCATACATGCCGATGATGTGCCAGCCGATCACCGATGCCGTGTCAGCGTAGGAATAGCCGCACACGGCCATGGCCAGCGGCGTCGCCGTCATCAGGAGATTCATCACGCCATAACCCACTGCCGAGCAGATCACTGCCACCACGAACTTGGGCTGCGCCATGATCTCGCCGAGCGGCCGCGACGGCCCCTTGCGCTCGGCCTCCGATGGCGGCGGAATGCGCAGCACCTGCAGCGCGAAGATGGCAAGCACCATGGAAAGCGTGACAAAGAGATAGGCACCGACATAGCGGGTGGCGAAGAAATCCACGGTCAGCTTGCTGGTCTCCGGCCCGATCAGGCCGCCGACCAACCCGCCCGCCAGCACCAGGGAAATCGCCTTCGCCTTGACGTCGGCCCGCACCGCGTCGGCGGCAGCGAAGCGGTAGAACTGGGCCACCCCGTTGTACATGCCCAGGCACAGGGTGCCCAGGCAGAGCAGCGCAAAGTGGCCGATGGACAGCGCCGCCGCGGAAATCAGCGCGCCGATGATGCCCAGCACCGCCCCCAGGGTGAAGCCGCCGCGACGGCCGATGCGCTTCATCAGCAGCGATGCCGGAAAGGCCGCCATCGCCGCGCCCACCACCCAGGCCGTCACCGGCAGCGTCGCATAGGATTTGTCGATGGCCAGCGCATAACCGGCCAGGCCGTTCAGCGAGACCACCGTGGCATTGCACACCAGCAGCAGTGCCTGGCAGGCGGACAGCAGGGCGACGTTCCTGCGTTCCGGGGCAAGCAATCCCCCGGCCGTTGTTTCGGTACTGATGATGTGATTCCTTGGGTGAAACCCGCCGCCTACTCCGCCGTGACGTTGGCCGCCTTCACCACCTTCTCCAGTCGCTCGATGTCTTCCTTCACCACCGCGGCGAAACGCTCGGGCGGCCCGCCCTGCGGATCCAGGCCCAGCGTGGCGAAGCGCTCCCTCACATCGGGCAGGGCGATCACCGCGTTCAGTTCGGCATTGATCTTGTTGATGATGGGCCGCGGCGTGCGCGCCGGGGCCGACACGCCAAACCAGATGGGCGCATCGAAGTTCTGCACGCCCTGCTCCACCGTCGTCGGCACCTCGGGCATGTTGGAAAGGCGCTTGTTGCCCGACACGCCGATCATGCGCAGCTTGCCGGCCTTGATCAGCGCCTCGGCCGAGAGCGAGGTCACGAACACCATGGAAATCTGTCCGGCCACCAGGTCGGCCATGGCCGGCGCGGCGCCCTTGTAGGGCACGTGCAGGATGTCGGTGCCGGTGACCATCTTGAACAGCTCCAGCGCCAGATGGCTGCTGCCGCCATTACCCGAGGAGCCGCCGGTGAATTTGCCCGGATTGGCCCTGGCCTGCGCCACCAGATCGCGCACCGACGCGCCCTTGAAGGACGGCCCCACCACCACCGTGATGGGTGACCAGCCGAGCAGGATCACCTCGGCAAAGTCCTCGGCACGATAAGGCGACTTCATGCGCAGCGCAAAGTTGATCGAATTGGAACCCGGGTTCGCCATCAGCAGCGTGTAGCCATCGGGCGCGGCCTTGGCCACCATGTCCCCACCCAGCATGCCGCCCGCGCCGCCACGGTTGTCGATCAGCATCTGCTGGCCCCAGCGCTCCGACACCTTGGCCGACAACACCCTCGCCACCACGTCATTGGAGGCGCCGGGCGGATAGGGCACCACCCAGCGCACCGGCTTGCTGGGAAAGCGGGCGGCGTCTTCCTGGGCGACTGCTGGCTGCAGCCAGCCCAGCCCGGCAAGCAGCAGGGCTGCAAGGCGCGATAGCTTCATGGTGTTTCCTCCAGTAGTGCTGTTCTTGTTCGGCACATATTACGAAGATCACGATACGAAGATCACGAAGGCGCAAGGGCGGTGCCCGCATGAGGCACCGACGAAGCCCGCGCTCTCCTCCCAAAGAGGAGTCCATTATCGGGCCGAGCGGAAGGCCTGTCACGCGGCACGGTGTGCCGCAGAACCAGGGGTATGATGCGCCCGGAACAGCAGGCCACATCCGGATCTGCCGCACGGGTCCGGAACCATCGCCCACACGTCCGGAGGAACACCATGCGCACGCCACTGATCGCCCTGCTCGCAGCCCTCACCACCTGCGCCACACCCATTGCCCAGGCCCAGACCTGGCCGGTCAAGCCGGTGCGCCTCATCATCCCCTTCCCGCCCGGGGGCAGCAACGATGTGGTGGGCCGCATGTTCGGCCAGCAACTGGGCGAACGGCTCGGGCAATCGGTGCTGATCGACAACCGTGGCGGCGCAGGCAGCACCATCGGCACGGATGCCGCCGCCAAGTCCCCGGCTGACGGCTACACCCTGCTGCTGGTCTCCATCGCCTATTCCTTCAGCCCGGCCATGTACAAGAGCCTGCCCTACGATCCGGACAAGGCCTTCACGCCGGTGTCGCCCATCGGCGCAGGCCCGGCGGTGCTGGTGGTGAATCCCGGCGTGCCCATCCGCACGGTGAAGGAACTGATCGCGCAGGCCCAGGCCAGGCCCGGGGCCTTGCGCATAGCCTCGGCCGGCATCGGCAGCTTCCAGCACCTGGCCGGAGAACTGTTCCGCCTGCAGGGCAAGGCCGAATTGCTGCACGTCCCCTACAAGGGCGGCGGCCCGGCCATGACCGACGTGCTGGGCGGTCATGCCGAAGTGATGATGGGCTCGCTCATCCAGACCATCCCGCACATCCGCTCGGGCAAGCTGCGCGCGCTGGGGGTCTCGGGCATGAAGCGCAACCCGGCGCTGGCCGACGTACCCACCATCGCCGAAGCGGCGCTGCCCGATTACGACGCCACCAACTGGTGGGGCATCGTCGCCCCGGCGGGCACGCCGCAAGCCGTCATCACCCGACTGCATGGCGATATCTCCGGCATCGTCTCCTCGCCCGAAACACGCAAGCGCCTGGAGAACGAAGGTGCGGAACCGCTCTCCATGACACCCGCGGAATTCGGCCGCTTCATCCAGGCGGAAACGAAGAAGTGGTCGCGGGTGGTGGCGGAGGCGGGCATGAAGGGCGAGTAGGCAGGTCCGTGCAATGAGGAAAATCTTCAGCCGCGGACAAGAGCAGGCAGCTACACCGTCAAGGCCCGATACACCTTGGTCAGCTCCCCCGGCAGGTCCTGCACGTCGTCGATGACCATGTAGCGGTTGTCACGGCACATGCGGCGCAGGTAGTCGTGGCCTGAGGGATCGATGGTGATGCAGAAGGTGTGCACACCCTGGGTTTCGGCCTCCTGCAGGGCGCGCGCGGTGTCCTGGATGCCGTACTCGTCGTCAGTGCGATCCGGGCCGTAGTCGAAGTCCTGCGGGTAGCCATCGGAGACGACGATCAGCACCTTCATGCGGCCAGGCTGGCGTTCCAGCTTGGCCAGTGCGTGGCGGATGGCCGGACCCATGCGCGTGGAGCGCTGCGCCTTCATGGCGGCCAGCGCCGCCCAGGTGCGCGCGGTGAGCTTGTCCTCGAATTCCTTGGCGACGTAGAACTC
>CAIPGJ010000336.1 GCA_903864555.1 uncultured Pseudomonadota bacterium
AAGGCGAACATACCGTTGAGCTTCCGCAGGCAACCAATGCCCCATTGACGATAGGCCAGCAGTATGACTTCAGTGTCGGAATCCGAGCGGAAACTGTGACCGAGGCTGGACAATTCGGTGCGAATCTCCCGGAAATTGAAGATCTCGCCGTTGTAGGTCAACGCCAGACTTTCATCAGCAGTTGTCATCGGCTGATGGCCACGCTCAGAAAGATCAAGAACCGCAAGACGGCGATGAGCTAGCCCAACATGCCCCTCTATCCAGATGCCCGCACCGTCCGGCCCCCGGGATGCCAATGCCTCCTGCGCGCGCTCCAGCCCCAACCGGTCAACTGGACTTCGATCAAGGTTGATTCTTCCTGTTATGCCGCACATGGGTTCAGCTTAACGCAGAGACGACATCACATGCAGCTACGTGCAAGGCGACAATATCCAGCATATTCAGCCCTTGGCTCCACCCCGGGCGTTCATGGCGAAAACATTTCCCCGAACCTCAAATATTGAGCAGCAGTTCTCGCATTGAAGTTGCCCTGAACTATCAGAAGAAAACGCATGACTTGCGCAACCTGGACACTGCAGCAGTGACGGCACGTTGATTGACCGGTTGCGACGAGCTTGCGACAGCAGATTTCTAAATGCTTCGAGCAGACCGGTTTTCAATCCTGCGAAAAAGCTTCGAGCACTTTGTGTCGGCCGACCCGAGTCAACCGGAGCCGTCCAGTTGGCGTCCATATCTGGATTCAGAATGGTGAAACTGATGGTTGATTGCCAATAGTACCGAACATGAAAATCAAACGGGTGCCGCGGTATGAGGCTGGTTGTAACTGGTTGCTTCGCCCTGTGCTCATACAGTTCGACGAGTTCGGGATCGGTTCGCCAGTCTGGCTTCTTGCGGATGACCAGACCGCCATCTCGCACGGTCACTTCGAGCCTATGGTCTCTATAAGGGTTGATGCGTTCCATGAACGCATCCGGCACCTCAATGTAGCCGGCTCTTGCTACCCTTTGAAGTTCCGCAAGAAATCTCTCTGGCTGGCTCGAATGTTCAAGAACATGGGACGCGATGACAAAATCAAAGGCCTTATCCTTGAACGGCAGTGATTCCACAAATCCGAGTACCGTTGGTCGATCGGACACCAGCGGAGCCCAATGACGCTGCCCTGTGACTTCGTATGCATCAAGCAGTACATTGGCGCGTGCATAGGGATTTCCACCAGAACCCACTTCCAGTACCAATGCCTCCGCAGGGACCGGGCAGTGCAACCTGCGTAATGCCCAGGCTACACGAGTCAACCCCAGGCGTTTCGAAATCCGCATGGGTATGGATTCATAAGTCAACATCATGCAGTCAACATCCCTTCACGACCAAGCCAGTCGAGAAATTCGCGGATTCTCGAGTTGACGTCGTGGCCATCACGATGGACACGCTCAAGACCCGCCCGGGCGACAGCAAGCCTTTGCTCGGGGTGATCAAGGTAATAGCGCACTTTCTCGACCAGTTCGCCTTTGTTACGGAAGTACTCAGCTTCAACACCCTCTGAAAACATTGCAGCCAGTTCCGGGGAGTACTCACTCATGAGCATCGTACCGGCAGCAGGAATCTCGA
>CAIPGJ010000337.1 GCA_903864555.1 uncultured Pseudomonadota bacterium
CCACGCTCTGGCCCTTGCCGGAGGAGCTCATCACCGGCTTCACCACGCAGGGCATGCCGAGTGCGGCGATGGCTGCACGGTATTCAGCCTCGCTGCCGGCGAAGCGGTAGGGCGAGGTGGCCAGACCCAGTTCCTCGGCGGCCAGGCGGCGGATACCTTCGCGGTCCATGGTGAGGCGGGCTGCACGCGCCGTCGGAATCACCGTCCAGCCTTCCTGCTCCAGTTCGATCAGCGTGGGTGTGGCGATGGCCTCGATCTCCGGCACGATGAGGTGCGGCTTCTCGGCCTCCACCAGCCGGCGCAGGGCGTCGCCATCGAGCATGCTGATGACGTGCGAGCGATGCGCCACCTGCATGGCCGGCGCGCCGGGATAGCGATCCACGGCGATCGTCTCGCAGCCGTAACGCTGCAGCTCGATCACCACTTCCTTGCCCAGTTCCCCCGAGCCGAGCAGCATGACGCGGGTGGCCGAAGGGGCGAGCGGGGTGCCGATGGTGGTCATGTTGCCTTCAGTTAATATGATCAATTACAGACAGTGATATCCGTCATTATTGGATAAAACGTGTATTTATTATCAAAAGGCTGGTGTGGCATCGGGGATGGCAAGCCCGTCCAGCCGGTAGAAGCGCTTCGCCGTGCCATGGAACAGGGCGGCCTTTTCCGCAGCGCTGTAAGGCGCGGCCACTTTCTTGAAACTGTTCCACAGCGGCACGTAGGCGCAGGCGATCTTGTCCACGGGGAAGTTGCTTTCGAACATGCAGCGCGCCGGCGTGAAGGCCTCGATGGCGGCATCGAAGAAATGACCGACGGCCTTCACCAGATCATCCGAACTGGGCGGCAGCGGGCGTGACTCCCATTGAAAGCCGAACATCGGCATCACGGTGCCGCCCAGCTTGATGTGCATGTTGGGCAGCCGGGCCAGTTCGGTGATGGACCGCTTCCAGTCGGCAAACACCTGCTCGCGCTGGCTGCCCCATTGGCCCTGGCCGAGGGGTGCGCCGATGTGGTCGAGCACCATCTGTGTGTCGGGAAAGGCGCGGGCGAGGTCGATCAGTTCGTCCAGCTGGTTGTGGAACAGCCAGGCGTCGAAGCTGAGGTCGTGCTTCGCCAGGCGGGCAAAGCCCTTGCGGAAGTTCGGGTCCATGTACAGGTGTCGTTGCGGGATCACGCGGTTCTGCACGATCTCCGGGTCGTCTGACCAGGAGGCACCCTGGCGGATGCCGCGAAAGCGCGGCGTTACCGCCTTGTGCGCGGCCAGTGCCTCATCGACGTGGTCGGCCAGACGGAAATCGACGTGCCCGACGATGCCGGTGCACAGCTTCGGCCCCTGCGGATTGCTGCGGTCGAAGTCTTCGGAAATGGCTTCTATCCACTCCGTCTCGCCCACCGGCTTGAGGTGCTCCGGGCCCGACTCGCGGTACATGGTGGTGCACTGGATGAATACCGTCGCGAGGATGTTGTGCCCGAGGCGCGTGTCCCGGGCCAGGTCATCGATGGGGTAGCCGAATTCGCGCCGGTGGCTGCTCAGCCACAGGTGATGGTGCGGATCGATGATGGGGTAGGCCGGGTCTATCGGCGCCTCGATCACCTTGTCCAGCCAGTCCTGCATCAGTTTCGATTTGGCCATGGGTTTCCTCCAGTGTTGTCCAGGTCAGTCTGTCCGGCTGTGGCGGGCCGAAGCTGCCGTGCATGCCCGCTTCAGGCGGACCCTGTGGCGGCCTGCTCGCGCGCGTCGTGCCGGTGTCCTGCAGCCGGCACGTCCCTCATTTCTGCCAGTTGTCCCGCAGCGTCACGGCCCGGTTGAACTCGGGCGCCCCGCTGATCGGGTCGATACGGTCCGGCACGAAATAGCCATGGCGCTCGAACTGGAAGTGCTCGCCCTGGCGCGCCTCACGCAGGGCCGGCTCGAGCTGGGCCTGCACCGTTGTCACCGAGTCCGGGTTGATGTCGTCGAGGAAATCGCGATCGCCGGCACCCGGATTGGGGGCCTTGAACAGACGGTCATAGAGGCGCACCTCGGCGGCGTAGGCATGCCTTGCGCTCACCCAGTGGATGTTGCCCTTGACCTTGTAAGTGTCCGAGCCCGGCGTGCCGGACTTGCTGTCGGCGAAGTAATTGCAATGCACCGCGGTGACATGGCCCTGGTCGTCCTTGTCGCAGCCGGTGCACTCGATGACAAAGCCGTAACGCAGGCGCACCTTGTTGCCGGGGAACAGGCGGAAGTACTTCGGCGGCGGCACCTCGGCAAAATCCTCGCGCTCTATCCAGAGTTCGCCCGCGAAGGGCACCTCGCGCTTGCCCCAGTCGGCCTTCTGCGGGTGGTTGGGCAACTGGCACAGCTCTTCCTGGCCGGCAGGGTAGTTGTCGATGATGAGTTTCACCGGATCGAGCACGGCAATGCGCCGCGGCGCGCGCTCGTTCAGGTCCTCGCGCATGCAGTCCTCCAGGATCGAGTAGTCGATCCAGGAATGGGACTTGGAGGCGCCCAGGCGCTCGGCAAACAGACGGAAGCCCTCGGGGGTGTAGCCGCGCCGGCGCGCGCCCACCAGGGTGGGCATGCGCGGGTCGTCCCAGCCATCGACGTGCTTTTCTGCCACCAGCTGGATCAGCTTGCGTTTGGACAGCACCACATAGGTGAGGTTGAGGCGGGCGAACTCGATCTGCCGGGGCAGCCCGATGTAGTCCGGGGTGTAGCGAAAGCCGGCATCGCCTGCTTGGAGCAACTGGAGGCCCAACTGGTAGGCGTAGGCCGGCAACTGGCGCAGGCGGCTCATGGCTTCGGCCACGGCGCCGATGGCCTCGTCATGGCTGCCGCCTGAAGCTTCATGCAGCGGCGCGTTGATGCCTTCCAGCCCGAGCTTGTCGGCTTCCCGCGTGAAGGCCGGCAGGCGTTCGTCGAAATCGTGCATCAGCCAGCGCGCCAGTTCCCCCAGGTACTTGTCGTAGCCTTGCGGATGCAGCAGCGGTATCAGGGTGCGCAGCAGCCAGTCGTAGAAGGGGCGCTGGTCCTCGAATTCGAGGGTGCAGATGCTGTGGGTGACATTCTCCAGCGCATCCTCGATCGGGTGCGCGAAGGTGTACATGGGATAGATGCACCACTTGTCACCGGTGCGATGGTGCTCGGCATGCTTGATGCGGTAGATGGCCGGATCGCGCAGGTTGATATTGGGCGAGGCCATGTCGATCCTGGCACGCAGCACATGTTCGCCATCACGGTAGCTGCCCTCGCGCATGCCGCGGAACAGCGCCAGATTCTCCTCGATGCGGCGGTCGCGGTAGGGGCTGTTGCGGCCGGGCTCGGTGAGCGTGCCGCGCAGCGCGCGCATCTGCTCGGCCGTCAGGCTTTCAACATAGGCGTTGCCGGTGGTGATGAGGTACTCGGCGGCTTCGTACATGAAGTCGAAGTAATCGCTGGCGAAATACTGGTGGTCATGGCCGAAGGCATGCCAGTCGAAGCCCAGCCAGCGCACCGCTTCCAGGATGGCGTCGACGTACTCCTGCTCTTCCTTTTCCGGATTGGTGTCGTCAAAGCGCATGTGGCAGACGCCGCCGTAATCGCGGGCCAGGCCGAAATTGAGGCAGATCGACTTGGCGTGGCCGAAGTGCAGGTAGCCGTTGGGTTCCGGGGGGAAACGGGTGCGTAGGCGCGCCGGGTCCAGGGCCTTGCCGGCATGCGTGGCGGCAGCGCCGGGCCGGCCCGCCCAGGTGCGGGCGGCGTAGCGCTGCTTCGCGAGGTCTTCATCGATGAGGTTGCGGATGAAATTGCTTGCTGGAGCTGCCGGGGAGGCAGCGGGCCGGGCGGGCGGAGCGGGATTCTTGGACATAGTCTGGGTGGCCGCGCGGATCGCGAATCGAAGCGATCATTTTACCGTAGCAACCCGCTGCGCCGGATGGTGCATTCCGTCATGGCGTCGAGGGGCACTGGGTTAGAATCCTTCGAGCCTTGATCGGTGCCATTCACCGACATAATCCGACCCCCTTTAGGATGCAAGCGGCCCATGCTGAAAGTCTATTCATTCAACGGCCTGGTTCCGGTGGTGCACCCGGAGGCCTATGTCCACCCCAGCGCGGTGCTGATCGGGGATGTGCACATCGGGCCGCGCTGCTATATCGGTCCCTGCGCTTCGCTGCGGGGTGATTTCGGCCGGCTGGTGGTGATGGCCGGTTCTAACCTGCAGGACGGCTGCGTCATGCACGGCGGTTCCAAGACCGATACCGTGATCGAGGAGAACGGCCATATCGGGCACTGCGCCGTCATCCATGGCTGCCGCATCCGCAAAGGTGTGCTCGTGGGCATGAACTCGGTGGTCATGGA
>CAIPGJ010000338.1 GCA_903864555.1 uncultured Pseudomonadota bacterium
CCATGCGCACCGGGTCTTCGTCCTCGACCAGCAGGATCCGTCCGCCGCCGGCCCACTGCGCCCTTGGCTGCGGCAGTGCGCGGCCCTCGGTTGCGACATGCGCTTTGAGCAGCCGATGCGTGACCATGCAAACGCGCCGGTCATCTGGCGTCACACAGCTTCACGCCGGTGATCAGGACTTCTTTAAGCCGGTCGCCGTCACGCAGCACGAACAGCGCCTCCATGCCGCGATCCCGGGCCAGCGCAATGCCGTCCTCACCCAATACCAGCAGTGCCGTAGCCCAGGCGTCGGCAAGCATGCAGCTGGGCGCGAGCACGGTGACGGCCGCCAGGCGGTTCGAAACCGGTTGGCGCAAGCGCGGGTTCATCGTGTGCGCATGGTGCTTCCCGGCAATCTCAACCCAGTGGCGATAATCGCCGGAGGTGGCAATTGCCGTGTCCTCGAGTTCCATCACGCCGGATACCTCACGGGTGCCGTAAGTCGGCTTTTCGATCGCGACAGTCCACACCGTACCGTCCGGTTTGCAGCCGCGCGCGCGCATTTCCCCGTCAATGCCGACCAGGTAGCTGGGAATTTCCCAGCCATCGAGGCAGTGTGCGAGCTGGTCGACGCCGTAGCCCTTGGCAATACCGGAAAGGTCAAGCGTGACCGGTGCCCGCTTGCGCACCTGCTGGCGCGCACGATCCACATCCAGTGTTGTGGTGGCCGCTCGGCACGGCGTTTCCTGCAGCGCTGCGAGTCGTGACGATGGCGCACGTTGCGACGGCCCGAATCCCCAGGCCTCCACCAGATCCCCTACCGTCATGTCGAAGGCACCGTTCGATTGCAGATTTACCTGCAGCCCGGTCTCGATCACATGAACCAGCGCCCTCGGTGCGGCAATCCAGGTATTTGCGGGAGCCGCGTTAATGCGGCACAGGTCGGAGGCGGGGTTCCAGGTCGACATTTGCCGGTCGACCTGGTCCACCGCGGCAAACAGGCTGGCGCCGATGGCCGTCGTGTCCGACCCCTCGGGGGCGTAGAAAACGGCCGTGTAGCGTGTGCCCATCGTCTCGCCGTTCAGGCTGTAACGCTGCAAAGCGGGGCATGTGGACTGTTCAGAAGATGTCTTCACGATACCTTCCGCTGGCCCTGAGCGTCCGGACGTTCAGGCTGAGAGGGGCAAGGATATCGTCAAGGGCCTGCCTGACGCTGTCCGCCATCGCGCTGCTGCCGCAAACCAGCACCTGGCCGCCATTCGCGATCAGCTTGCGCATGTTGTCGGCATCATCGATCAATCGGTTCTGCACGCGCACGCCATTCTTCACCCGTGAGAAGGCTGTGTGCAACTGGGTCAGCCGCCGGTCAGCCAGATAGTTCCGAAGTTCGGGTTCATACAGGAAGTCGGTTTCGGGGTCGCGACCACCCCAGTACAGGTACATCGGGTGCTTGCCGGTATTGTTGCGGATGAACCCGGCAAGCGGTCCGATCCCGGTACCGGCCCCCACCAGGATGACCGGCGTCTTGCCGGACGCGGGACGGAACTGCGGATTGGACTGGATGAAGGCCGCGATGCAGTCGCCTGGCTGAAGCCCATGCAGGTAGGTCGAGCACACGCCCCCTGGTTGCTTGCGTACGCAGATTTCGAGGATGCCGTTGCTGGCGCCGCTGGC
>CAIPGJ010000339.1 GCA_903864555.1 uncultured Pseudomonadota bacterium
CCATTGCGCTGTCTCTGACCCTTCCAGCCTGGTGTTGAGGGTTTCCTGCTGGCGCAGATAAGCGCGCAACACGCCGTTGACCAGGCCTTTGGCCACCTCAGGATTTCTCGGGGCCACTTGCGCTGCCGCTTCAACAGCCTGATGCACGACGGCATGTGCGCCCTGGTGATCCTTGCGCAATTCAGTCAGCGCTGCCAGCAGCAGGCCACTCAGGGAAGCGGTCGGGGGACGACGGGTCAGCGCAGCAAGCAGCGCGTCACAGCGCCCGTGATCGCGCAAGGTGGAATAGGCGAGGGCCTGGACGGCGGCCCGCAAAGGTCCGCTGGCCCTCAGATCGGACATCGCGCGAGTCAGGCTTTGCCCGTTGAGCACTCTGCCTATCACAACGCCCGCCATGGCCAGGGACTGGGCCAGTGTATGCAGCGTATGGCTGCTTGCCGTCTTGTTCGCGCTAGACCGGGAGCGGGTTTGCATGGGGCGCCACAGTACGCGGGAGGAAGAACGGCCGGATTATAGACCGGTGCACTCCTCAGGAACCGAAACGGTCTCCGGAAGCGATGGGGAAACCCCGCAGGAATTCGGCAGCGCCCAGTCGCCTGGCGCCAGGACGCTGCAATTCCTGCACGATCAGCAGGCCTTCACCGCAAGCCACGCTGACCCCCGTGGCGTCTGCGGCAATCACGCTGCCAGGAGGCACGGCAGGCAAGTCTGCAGGCCATGTCGAAGGCGTGGCCTTCCAAAGCTTGAGTTCCGCACCCTTGATTGCCGAATGGGCGCCGGGAAAGGGGTAGTAGGCACGGATTGCGCGATGCACCTGTTGCGCCGGTTGCGTCCAGTCGATGCGGGCTTCCGCCTTGTCCAGCTTGCTTGCATAGGTGACACCCTCCACCGGCTGCGGTTGCTCAGGCAACCCGGATTGCCCCATGATGGAAAGCGCTTCGACGATCAGCCCGGCGCCCAGTGCAGCCAGCTTGTCATGCAGGCTTTGTGCGGTTTCTTCTTCGGTGATGGGAACCGTCTTTTTCATCAGCACCGGACCGGTATCAAGCCCCGCATCCATGCGCATGATGGAAATGCCGGTCTCGGTGTCGCCGGCCAGGATGGCCCGTTGAATGGGGGCGGCACCACGCCAGCGCGGCAGCAGCGATGCATGAATGTTGATGGCACCCAGGCGAGGCAGATCAAGCACGGCCTGAGGCAGGATCAGCCCATAGGCAGCAACAATCATCACGTCGGCCGCACATTCGCGCAGCGGCGCTTGCGCCTGTGGATCTTTCAGGGAGGCAGGCTGCAGGACAGTGAGGCCGTGCTGCATGGCCAGTTGCTTGACCGGAGAGGCAAGGGCCTTCATGCCGCGCCCGGCTGGGCGGTCCGGCTGGGTCAACACCAATTCAACGGAATGTCCCGCCTGCAACAGGACGGCCAAGGCGCTTGCCGCAAACTCTGGCGTACCCGCAAAGATCAGTTTCATGTGTTTCCTGCAGAGGGTCCGCCGGAGGAGCTCACCCGGATTACGTTCAGGCGCTTTGGCGCTGCTGTTTCTGGAGTTTGGCCTTGATGCGGTTCTGCTTGAGGCGAGACAGGTAGTCGACGAAGACCTTGCCCTGCAGATGATCCATCTCATGCTGGATGCAGATGGCCAGCAATCCCTCCGCCTCCAGGGTGAAGGCACTGCCATCAAGCCGCTGGGCTCGTAATTTGATGCGTTCGGCCCGTTCAACCTCGTCGTAAATGCCGGGAACCGAGAGGCAGCCCTCTTCGCAATACTGCAGCCCGTCTCGTTCCAGAATTTCCGGATTCACGAGCACCTGCAGCTGATTCTTGTCGGCCGAGATATCCATGACTATCAGTTGCTTATGAATATCCACTTGGGTCGCGGCCAAGCCAACCCCGGGGGCGGCGTACATGGTCTGGGCCAGGCTGTCCGCCAGCTCACTCAGTCCGAGGTCGAAAATCTCCACCCTAGCCGCCTTCTTGTAGAGGCGGGGATCGGGGTACTGCAATATAGTCAAAACAGCCATAATTGCTTGCGAATTGAATGGATTAGGCGGAAAATCTAAAGTGGACTGTAAACAGGATGGCCCGAGAAGTAAATATGGGGCCAGTCCGACAAACAGCAAGTGCACCTTGAGCCCGGTGGTGCGTTTCAAGCAACATGCGTCTGAATCGCGAATATACCGGGCAGCCCTGAGATGAGGTCTGCCATGTACCACTCTAGCATAGCCCCCTTCATGCGCCGCCTGGCAGCGGGTGCCCTGATTGGATCCTGCCTGGCTGCTGTGAATGCCCAGGCAGCAACGCCGGCGCCGACCACGGAAATCCGCCTGCAGGAGAACGCACCCGACCGCTATGTCGTGCAGCGTGGCGACAGCCTCTGGAGCATCGCTGCGAAGTTTCTCAAGGAGCCGTATCGCTGGCCGGAGATTTGGCGCATGAACCAGGAGCAGGTGCGCAACCCCAACCGTATCTATCCAGGAGACGTCATTGTCCTGGATCGGAGCCAGTCAGCCTCCCCCCAGTTGTCGCTGGTGGATTCAGTCAAGCTTTCTCCTTCCGTTCGGGCAAATTCACTGGCAGGCGAAGCCATTCCCACGATTTCACCCAAGGTGATCGAACCCTTCCTTACCCAGCCTCTGGTGATTGATGCCAACGGACTGGACAAGGCACCGCGCATTGTCGGTACCGAGGAAAACCGCGTCCACCTGGGTTCAGGGGGGATTGCCTATGCCACAGGTCTTGGGCAGGAAACAGGTACCGTCTGGCAGGTCTATCGCACGGGCAAGCCACTGATAGACCCCGATACACGTGCAACGCTCGGGCATGAAGCCATCTTCCTCGGAACTGCCCAGGTTCGCCGCGCAGGGGATCCAGCCACCATACAAATTCTGTCCGCCAGGCAGGAGATCAGCACAGGTGACCGGCTGATCGCGACCCAGCCGGGCATGCTGAAGTCCTATGTTCCTCGGGCGCCCGCCACCATGATACGTGGTCGCATCATTGGCCTGTACAACGGCATCGACACCAGCGAAACCGGGCGTGGGTCCATTGTGACCATCAACAAGGGCAAGCGTGACGGCATCGAAGACGGCCACGTGCTGGCCATCGCCAGGGCAGGTGGTTCGATTGTGGATCCCCAATCCTCCAAGTCTCGCGATACGGCGCCAACATTCCGCCTTCCTGATGAGCGCTACGGCACGCTGTTCATATTCCGGGTATTCGACGCCATTTCCTATGCACTCGTCATGGACAGTTCGCGGCCTGTCACGCCAGCGGACATCGTCCAGACGCCGTGATCAGGCATGCGCCAGACTGACGAAGGTCTGAGCGCCTGGATACGACTCAGCCTCGTCCCGGGACTTGATTCCGGAAAGTTTCGGGCGTTGCTCTCGGCATTCGGATTGCCATCGGCAATCCTGCAAACCCCAACCGTCCAACTGGAGCGTGTGGTCACCCCGGCAATGGTCGAGGCGATTGCCAAACCCGGATGGGAGGCGCGGGTTGAGCAAACCCTGAAATGGTCCGAACTGGACGGACACTCGATCGTCACCCTTGCCGATCACGGATATCCGCAGCAACTGCTTGAGATTCCCGATCCCCCTCCACTTCTTTATGTCATTGGCAACACCGATTTTCTGAACAGGCCCTCAATCGCGATGGTCGGCAGCCGCAGCTCAACCCCTCAGGGCAGGCAGAATGCCGGACAGTTCGCCCGTGCATTGAGCAATTCGGGCCTGACCATTGTCAGCGGACTCGCCCTGGGTATCGATGCAGCGGCACATGAAGGCGGCCTGCAGGGCACGGCCTCCACCCTTGCCGTCATGGGCACCGGTCCAGACACGATCTACCCCAGGTCCAATCGCGCACTGGCGGAACGAATCACGAAACAAGGTGCCCTGATCACAGAATACCCGATCGGAACACCGGCACTACCGGCAAACTTTCCCAGGCGAAACCGGCTGATCTCCGGCCTTTCGAAGGGCGTGCTTGTCGTAGAGGCTGCGCTGGCTTCGGGCTCACTGATCACCGCACGGATGGCGCTGGAGCAGGGGCGGGAAGTTTTTGCCATGCCGGGATCTATCCATTCGCCGGTTTCCAGGGGTTGCCATGCACTGATCAAACAGGGGGCAAAACTGGTCGAAACTGCCGAGGACGTGCTGGTTGAACTGGGGCTCCAATTTCAGCCGGAATCCATGACCCCGCAGCACCAGATGTCGGATAAGATGAACAGCTTGCTACGATATATGGGGTACGACCCCTTCGACATCGGCACTCTTTGTACTCGTTGTGGCTTGACGGCAGATGCAGTATCGGCGATGCTTTTGCAGCTGGAACTTGAAGGGAGAGTTGGCAGCCTCCCCGGAGGCCTTTATCAACGCTTGAAGTGAGCCAATCAAGAGACCCCGCCCATGTTTGAAGTTCTGGTCTATCTTTTCGAGAATTACTACCACACGGAAAGCTATCCGGATAACGATACGCTTTCGCGCAAGCTGTCTGCGGCTGGCTTTGAAAGCGACGACATATCCGACGCGCTGGACTGGCTGAAGGGCCTGACGCCGCAAGCCGACAACCCCCTGCCCGAATCATTTGACGCCAGCCGGTCGCACAGGGCCTATAGCGACATCGAGACATCAAAGCTGACGTCGGAAGCACGCGGCTTCCTCGCATTCCTGGAAAGTGCCGGCATTCTCACCCCAGTGCTCCGGGAGACAATCATAGAGCGCGCCATGGCCCTGGAGGGTGATCGAGTGGGCATTCAGAAGTTCAAGGTAATCGTGCTGATGGTGCTATGGACGCGCCGCGGCAATGTCGATACCCTGATTCTGGATGAGTTGTTGCCTGATGGCGAGACACACCAGATGCACTGATCCATACGGCCTGTTTTCGACACAAATTACCGGTTCGCCTATCCAAAACACTCGTGTCAAATCAAGACCTTCACCTTCGCGTGGAACGCTGCATTTAGTACGCTGACCATGAGAAAGTTCCGATAGGTTGGGGCGGAAAGCACGGTCCCTTCCTTGCCAGTCCCCCCACCTTGCTCGTATCATTCCCCGCTTTTCCACGCGGTCGCCCGCAGAAAAACCTTTCGTGGCAACCAAGAAAAAATCCGTTCCCTCCGAGACAAAGCAGCCTTTGCCGCCGAAAAAGGTGGTGAAGCGTGCTGCCAAAGTCACAAAAGCGGTCAAAGAACCTTCGGCGGCGAAACCCGCGCGGGTCTCACGTGCCGCGTCTACAGACACCGGACCCGGCAAGAAGCTGATCATTGCCGAGAAGCCTTCGGTAGCCAACGACATTGCCAAGGCCATCGGCGGATTTACCCGGCAT
Organism: uncultured Pseudomonadota bacterium; assembly: GCA_903864555.1. The sequence continues at coordinate 5,326 of CAIPGJ010000339.1, forward strand.
GGCGACTATTACGAAAGCGATGAATATGTGCTTTCGTCAGCGATAGGCCATCTGCTCGAGCTGATCCCCCCCGAGGGTGCGGAGGTCAAGCGTGGCAAATGGTCTTTTGCCAATTTGCCTGTCATTCCACCCCATTTTGACCTCAAACCAATAGAACGAACAGAAGACCGCCTCAAGCTGCTGACCAAGCTGATCAAACGCAAGGACGTCAGCGCCATGGTAAATGCCTGCGACGCGGGCCGCGAAGGCGAGCTGATCTTCCGCTACATCGTCCAGCACACCCGAATCAGCAAGCCGATCCAGCGCCTGTGGTTGCAGTCCATGACACAGGCGGCCATCCGAGACGGGTTCGGCAGGCTTCGAAGCGATGATGAAATGAGGCCCCTGGCCGATGCGGCAGTATGCCGCTCTGAATCGGACTGGCTGATTGGCATCAACGGCACTCGTGCCATGACAGCCTTCAACTCGAAGGAAGGCGGCTTCTACAAGACAACGGTTGGCCGCGTTCAGACGCCCACCCTGGCCATCCTGGTGGAGCGGGAGGCGCGCATACGCGCCTTCGTGCCTCGGGACTATTGGGAGGTTCACGCACGTTTCCAGGCAAAGCAGGGCGAGTATGCGGCCCGATGGTTCGATCCTTCTTTCAAGAAAAATGAGGATGGCGAACGCCGCCCGGAGAGGTTGTGGGCGCTGATCAAAGCCGAGTCGGTTGTGGCCGCCTGCTCCGGCACGCCAGGCACGGTCTCGGAGGAGACAAAGCCAACAACCCAACTCTCGCCGCTACTGTTCGACCTTACCAGCTTGCAGCGAGAGGCCAATGGACGCTTTGGATTTTCTGCTCGCACCACGCTTTCCCTGGCCCAGGCGCTGTACGAAAAGCACAAGGTTCTGACCTATCCGCGTACCGACGCACGTGCACTGCCCGAAGACTACATCGACACTGTCAAGCAGACGCTGACCGAGCTGAAGGAGTCGCCGCTGGGCACCTTTGCCTCAAAGATACTTTCGGCCGGGTGGGTGCGCCCTAACAAGCGGATCTTCGACAACAGCAAGATATCGGATCACTTCGCCATCATTCCTACGCTTCAGCTTCCGAGACAGCTGAACGAGGCCGAGGCCAAGATTTACGACATGGTTGTGCGTCGTTTTCTGGCAGTTTTCTATCCCGCCGCAGAGTTCCTGCAGACAACGCGCATAACCACCGTCGCGGATCACAGCTTCAAGACTGAGGGCAAGGTTCTTGTCAATCCTGGCTGGATGGCGATATACGGTCGGGAAATCCAGGGCGAATCCGAAAACCTTCCTGTCATTGAAAACGGCGAGATTGTTGGCACGACGGAATTAGAGGTTAGAAACAACCAGACACGCCCTCCTCCCCGCTTCAGCGAGGCAACCCTGCTCTCCGCCATGGAGGGTGCTGGAAAGCTGGTGGAAGACGAGGAACTTCGGGAGGCCATGAGCGAAAAAGGCCTGGGAACTCCGGCGACACGCGCCAGCGTGATTGAGGGACTGCTGCAGGAAGAGTATCTGCATCGCCAGCAGCGTGAACTGGTACCGACTCCCAAAGCATTCTCACTATTATTTGCCTTGCGCCACTTCGGAATCGAGGAACTCCGATCCCCGGAACTGACAGGCGACTGGGAATTCAAGCTCAAACAGATCGAGCGTGGCAAGCTGGGTCGGGAAGAGTTCATGAACCACATCACATCGCTGACAGGCGAGCTGGTTCAGCGAATCAAGCAGGGTGACATACCTGATACCGCATTCGCCACTGTGCCGGTGCCATGCCCGAAATGCGGTGGCACGGTGCAGGAGAATTACCGCAAGTTCCAGTGCCAAAAGTGTGACTTGTCTATCTGGAAAGTTGTTTCCGGGCGCGAATTCGCACCCGAGGAAGTTGCAGAGCTTTTCGAAAAGCGTGTTGTAGGACCCATGCAGGGTTTCCGCAGCCGGATGGGCAAGCCGTTTGCAGCCGTCATCAAACTCAACGACGAGTTCCGTACCGAGTTCGACTTTGGCCAATCCAATGGAGAAGATCAGGCGCCGGTCGACTTTTCCGGCCAGGACCCTCTGGGAGCCTGCCCAAAATGCGGCAATCGGGTTTTTGAAATGCCCATGGCCTTTGTCTGTGAAAACTCCACGGGCCCGGACAGAAAGTGCGATTTTCGTTCGGGCAAGGTCATCCTGCAGCGAAACATGGAACGCGAGCAAATGCAAAAACTGCTCGCAACCGGGAAGACTGATCTGCTGCACCGCTTCATTTCAAAGAAAGGGCGCCCCTTTTCAGCCTATCTGGTGCGCAAGCCCGAAGGCAGCGTGGGCTTCGAGTTCGAACCACGTGTGAAAAAGCCCGCCAAGGGCAAGGCTGCCTGAGGTGCTGCTGACCGGGCCGCGGCCCGGTCAAACGTCTAGGCGGGCTATCAGGGCATTCTGCTCGATAAAGAGCCGCCTGGGTTCGACTTCGTCCCCCATAAGGCGTGTGAAGATATCATCCGCAGCGAGAACATCCTCTATTTGCACCTTCAATAAGCGACGCGAAGCAGGATCCATGGTGGTTTCCCACAACTGGTCAGGATTCATTTCTCCCAGACCTTTGTAGCGTTGTATGGAAGCACTTCGCTCCACTTCACCCAGCAACCAGTTAATTGCTTCCCCGAAGTTGAGCACCACCTGCTCCTTGTCGTCTCGATGTACGCTGGCTCCTGCACCTATCAGTCCCTTCAGAAGCTGTGAAGTGGTTTCCAACTGGTGATAATCGCCTGACGCGACAAAATCCTCGTTGATTACACTGGTGCGAATGTTTCCATGATGACTGCGCTCAACGACAATCTGGTGACGCTCGCTCTTTTCGTCATACCGGGAGCGTGTGCGAATACCACCATTGCCCCCCGCCAATTCCGCCATTCTTGCTTCCAGGGAGATAGCGCTTTCTTCGGCGCGTGCAGCATC
>CAIPGJ010000340.1 GCA_903864555.1 uncultured Pseudomonadota bacterium
ACAAGGAAATCGCCCCGCAATACGTCAATTACAGTGTGGCATTGACCGATGGCCGCGTGCTGACGGGCTTGATCGCATCGGAAACGACGAACAGCCTTGTCCTCAAACGGGCCGAAGGCGTGACCGAAACTGTGGCCCGCAGCCAGGGTCGGGTGATTCCGCCCGGCAAGACCCAGTTGATCCAGAACCTGGAGGGCGGCATCGTATCGGTCATTCATGTTCGCAGCGGCCAGCGTGTCAATGAAGGCGAACTGCTGGTTTCGCTGAGCGAAACCCAGTTCGAGTCCGACCTGCAGTCGCGCCTGCAGCAGTCAAGCGCCCTGGCCGCCCGCCTGGCCCGCCTGGAGGCCGAGAGCAGCGGCAGGCCGCTGGCCTTCGATCCGCAGCTGCAGAAGGATGGCCGGGATTTCGTCGAGCAGGAGCGCAGTGCGTTCGAGGCCCGTGCCAGTCAGCTGCGCTCGCAGCTCGATGTGTTGCAGGCGCAGATCGACCAGAAGACGCAGGAACTCGCCGAGACGCGAATCGTTCTGAACACGGCTACCAAGGCCATGGAGCTGGGGACGGCCGAACGTCAGATCCTCGCGTACCTCGTGAACAAGGGCCTGGAACCCCGGCTGGAACTGATTCGCCTGGATCGCAGCCTGGCCGATGCCCAGGGCCGGGAGGAGGGCGCGCGTGCCGCGATCAAGCGGCTGCAGTGGGCGGTCGAGGAAACCCGGGCGCGCAAGGACAGCACGATCCGGCAGTTCCGCTCGGACGCGCGCGCGGAGGCCAACAAGACCCTGGCTGAATACCGGTCCCTGGCAGAGATCCTGCCCAGCTTGCGTGACAAGAAGGGCCGCACCGAGATCCGCTCGCCGGTGCAGGGCGTCGTCAACCGGGTACTGGTCAATACCGTGGGCGGCGTGGTCAAGCCCGGTGAACCCATCGTCGAGGTGCTGCCGCTCGATGACCAGATGGTGCTGGAGGCGCAGGTCCTGCCCAGCGACATCGGTTTCGTGAAGGTCGGCCAGCTGGCGCGGGTCAAGCTCACCGCCTATGACTACTCCATCTTCGGTTCGATGGAAGGGCGCGTGGCCCACGTGGCGCCCGATTCGGTGACCAACGAGAAGGGCGAGAGCTTCTACATCGCCCGCATCGAGACCTCCGCCGCGCTGGAGGCGAGGGGCAGGCGCCTGGAGGTGATGCCTGGCATGCAGGCGCAGGTGGACATCATCACGGGCCACAGGACCATCTGGCAGTACCTGTCCAAGCCGCTCGTGGCCGTGCGCGAAAACGCCTTCCGGGAGCGCTGATGACATTGCCCATTCATTTCGCCCGAGGCCTGGCAGGAGCATTGGCCGCGTTCGGCCTGGCGTCCGCGTCGGCCCAGGAGCGGCCTCCGCTGGCCCCGCTCGATGACAAGGTGGGCGGCCTGGTCCTGCGGCTGGGAGAGTCTCAGATCGACTTCATGCAGGGGTGGGTGCAGGCAGCACCGCGGCGCTGGACCGAGCAGCAGCTGGGAGGTTTCCGCGAGCGCATCCTCGCGGCCACCATCGCCCATCCTGACGTACGCGCCGTGCGCGCCGCGCAGAGCGCCAGCGTCTTTGCGGTGCGCGAAGCGCGCGCGCCGCTGTTCCCGCAGGTGTCCACGCAGCTGAGTAACGGCCGCATCACCAACGATCCGAGCACGCTCCAGGGATCGCCGGCACGTAACTACAATAGTGCGAGTGTCTCCATCACGGTGCGGCAGTTGCTCTACGACTTTGGTGCCACCCGTGGGCAGATCGATGCCAGCAATGCCCGGCAGAAGCAGGCTGAGTTCCGTCAGTACAGCGTGGAGTC
>CAIPGJ010000341.1 GCA_903864555.1 uncultured Pseudomonadota bacterium
CCGAGGCGGATGGCCGGCTGCAGTCGGGTGCATCGGAGGACGAGATCGTCGACCTGATGCGCGCCTCGGGCATCACCAAGGGCCTGCTCACCATCGACCACAACAACCCCGAGCCTGCGCTGAAGGCGATCGAGCGCAACCCCGGGGTGTTCTTCGGCGCGATGAAGGTGGACCCGCACAGGGGCATGTCGGAGCTGCGGCGCATGACGCAGTTCGCCCGCGATTACCCGATCAAGGCGGTGCGCGTGAGCGGGCACTACATACTCAAGCCCTACAACGACAAGATCTATTACCCGGTGTACGCCAAGTGCATCGAGCTGGACCTGCCCATCACGGCCAATGTGGGCATTCCCGGGCCGCTGGTGCCGGGAGCGCACCAGGACCCGATGGCCCTGGACGAGGTGTGCTGGTTCTTCCCTGACCTCAAGGTGGTGATGACGCACATCGGCGAGCCCTGGCATTACACCTGCGTGAAGCTGATGCTGAAGTGGAAGAACCTCTACTACATGACCTCGGCCTTCGCGCCCAAGTACTACCCCAAGGAAATCATCCAGTACCTGAACACGCGCGGCTCGAAGAAGGTGATGTTCGCCTCGGACTATCCGCTGATCGGTTTCGAGCGCTGCATGAAGGAGATCGCCGAGCTGAAGATCCGCGAGAACGTGCTGCCCGACTTCCTGCACGGCAATGCCGAGCGGGTGTTCGGCATCTGATGCTCAGGCGCTGAAAGCCATGCTGTCCTTCAGTCTGAGCGGCGAGCAGGAAGCCATCGTCAGCCTGGCGCGTGATCTGGCGCAGAAGGCATTCAAGGCGAAGGCCTTTGAATGGCGCCTCACCAATGCGCGGCCGGTGGAGAACCTCCAGCGCCTGCGGGATGTGGGCCTGCTGGGCATGACCATCCCGGTGGAATACGGCGGGGGCGGGCGCACGCCACTGGAATCCATGCTGGTGACCGAGGCGATCTCCTCGGTGTGCCCCACCACGGCCGCCTTTGCCAATGTCTACGACCTGGGGCCCACGGGCACCATCAGTTACCTGGGCAGTCCGGAACAGAAGGCCTGGCTGCTGCCGAAGTTCGCCCGCGGCGAGCTGGAGCCATCGATCGCCGTCACCGAGCCCGAAGCCGGCTCGTCCATGGCGGGGCTGCGCACCACCGGGCGCATGGAGGGCGACCGCTGCATCATCAACGGCGGCAAGATTTTCACCTCCCGCGCCGACGCGGCCGACATCTTCCTCGTCTACGTGCGCTTCGGTGAAGGTTCGAAGAACATCGGTGCGGTGATTGTCGAGCGCGGCACGCCCGGCTTCAGCATCGGGCCGGCCAAGCACCACATGTCCGGCGATACCTGGGCGCCGCTGTATTTTGACCAGTGCAGCGTGCCCGCAGGCCATGTCGTGCCGGTGGCGAAGGGCTACAGCGACCTCATCGCCATCTACAGCATCGAGCGCACCGCGGCTGCCGCCAAGTGCCTGGGCATTGCCCAGTGCGCCCTGGACCGCGCCGTGGAGTACGCGCACACGCGCCGCCAGTTCGGCCAGCCCATCGCCCAGTTCCAGGGCCTGCGCTGGAAATTCGCCGACATGGCGCTGCGCCTGGAAAGCGCGCGGCTGCTCACCTACCGGGCCGCGGCCAACGCCCAGAACGGCCGCCCCTCGCGCAAGGAATCCAGCATGGCCAAACTCGCCGCCAGCGAAGCAGCCTGCTTCGTCTGCGACGAGGCCATGCAGGTGCTGGGCGCCATGGGCCTGTCGGTGGAAGTGGGCATGGAATGGCTGTATCGCCTCGCGCGCGGCTACCGCGTGGCCGGCGGCACCTCCGAAATCCACCGCAACATGATTGCCGACGCGGTGCTGGATGGACGCTGAGGCCAGGATGGCAGAGCCACGGTTTACCCCCTTGTCAAAGGGGGCCCCCATTAGCCGGCCCGTGTCAAGTGAGCAAACGATTCCATGGGCGGCGCAAGCCGCCCGATTTTGAATTTCTCCAGTCTCCGTCGCAGTAGTTGACC
>CAIPGJ010000342.1 GCA_903864555.1 uncultured Pseudomonadota bacterium
CCATAGAACCACTATGGCCGTAGTCTCGCGCCTTGCATCCATCCGCTTCAAGGCGCAACGCATCTCGCGCGGTGAATGTCAACAGACCCTAGTGAAGTCACTCCGCCTTGATGCCAGCGGCCTTGATGATCTTCGTCCATTTCGGAATTTCTCTTTTCAAGTCGGCGGCAAACTGCTCCGGGGAATTACCCACCGGGATGGCGCCTTCCGCGGCGAAACGAGAGATGAACTCGGAGGTCTTCAGCAGCTTGGCGGTCTCCGCATGCAGGGTGGCGATAGCCGGCCCTGGCGTTCCGGCGGGTGCCACCAAGCCGTACCAGGTGCTGCCTTCGAACCCCTTCATGCCTGATTCGTCTATGGTTGGAATGTCCGGCAGGATGGCCAGCCGCTGCAGGCTGCTCACCCCCAGGGCGCGAACGCGGCCGGTCTTCAGGTGCGGCAGAAATACGCCGGCATTGGCAAACATGAGATCCGCCTCTCCCGCGATGACCGCCGTTACGGCCGGACCGGCGCCCTTGTAGGCGACCGCCACCATCGACAGATCGGCCGTCAGGCGGAACAACTCCGTCGCGAGGCTGGCCGCGCCCCCACCCGAGCCCGCCCAATTCAATTTGCCTGGATTGGCCCTGGCATGGGCGATCAGCTGCTGGACGCTGGTTACCGGCAGTGCTGCCTTGACCACCAGCACATTGGGTGCGATGGCGATCATGGTAATGGGCGCGAAATCCCTGATGGGGTCATAGGGCAGCTTTTCGTACAGGCCGACATTCAAGACCAGTGCGCCGGAGGAGCAAAGCAGCAAGGTATAGCCATCCGCAGGGGACTTCGCCACAATCTCGGTGCCGATGATGCTGTTGCCCCCTCCGCGATTTTCATAGATCAAAGGCTGCTTCAGGGACTCTCCCAGCTTCTGCATCAGAGGACGGGCCAGAACATCGGTGCCGCCGCCGGGAGCAAATGGAATGATCACCCGCACCGGCTTGCTGGGATAGGCCTGAGCCCATGCCTGGCCCATGCCGACTACCGAGAGCAATGCAACAACACCAAGGCTTCTCCACATTTCTATTCCCCCTGACAAAGGATTCGATGCCGAAGGCCCATACACCTTCGGAAGCGGCCAATGGAAATCATCCCGACCTGGCCCGCAGCCTTGAGTATAGGGGCTGTCTTGCCTGTGGTGAGCCGGAGGGCTGCATAGGTATCCACAGCTTCCATTATGCGAGAGCCTGCTTCAGTCTTGGTCGGACTTGACCGTTGAGAACAAGGTCCACCGAAGCGGCTGGTACCAAAGGCATTGGCCAAGCCCTTCCTGGCGTGCCGGCTTGCGTCCAAGAGCGCCTGACAGAATTACCGTCAGGCGCCCTGACTGAGGGGCGCGCGAGGGGATGTGTCCCCTCGCATGGTTAGGCACTCCAAGTGCAATCACGTCCGGTATGCGGTGCCTTTTTCCCGTTCGAGCTTGCGGATCAGCGCAGCCCACTCGAGCTTGCCCACCTCGGCATGACCGCCAATGCTCAGGCTGCGTTTTCCCGAAGTGGCGGTTCGTTCAATCATGGCCGGGGAGACGAACGCCAGTTCCTGGCCTCCGCTGCAGCCATCCACCTGGTAACGGCAGGCTGCCTCGAGGCGGTACATCCAGCAAAAGGCCTCGGCAACGGATTGCCCGACCGTCAAGGCGCCGTGGTTTCGCAGAATGACGACGCGGCCTTCGGCGCCTATGTCCTGAACGATGCGTTCGCGCTCATCCAGGCGCAGGGCCGGGCCCTCGAAGTCGTGGTATCGCAGGAAACTCCAGAGCAGCAGCGCCTTCTGGCTCAGAGGCAGCAAACCATTCTTCTGCATGGCGATGGCATTGTTCGCCCGGGTGTGGGTGTGCATCACGCAAACCAGATCATGCCTGGCCATATGCACGGCGCTGTGGATGACAAACCCGGCCGGATTCAAGTCCTTGGCATCACCACCGATGACCTTGCCATCCAAGTCAACCTTGATGAGTGATGACGCGGTGATCTCGTCGAAGAACATGCCGAAGGTGTTGACCAGGAAATGGTTTTCGGGGCCGGGAAGCCGTGCAGAAATATGGGTCCCGGCCATATCCGACATGCCATACATGTCGGCCAGCTGGTAACAGGCCGCAAGGTCGCAACGAAGCTGCCATTCTTCGGGAGACATTGCTGCTGCTGTCCCCGCGGTTTCCAAAAGCTGTTCATTCTTTCCCATCATGATCTCCTCATGTTCGATGTCCAACGTCCGACGTCATTGACCGGCTGCGATAGCGATTCTAGACACTACCCTGGGGAAACACTGATCAAGTCTTGAATCGAGGATATTCGTTCAGATGTTTCCTCTAAAGTGGGGGATATACAAGGTTCTTCACCGATTTCCGGGGAGAC